>CAXBIR010000052.1:0-22618 GCA_963975825.1 uncultured Polaribacter sp. | reverse complement strand
TCTGCAGCCACAATTGTGTAATTTTCTAGAGCAGAATTGGTTGCCATTTCTTTTAAAAAAGAATTGGTAGAATCGATGGCACTAAGTTTGATTATTTTCAACTGTTAAATAAAGTGTAAAGTAGTTCAATAATACACAAAATAGTCGCAAAAAAATAATAACTTTGCGTTTAAATTTAGAAAAAAATTAATGACTAAAAAGCAAGTAAGTACAGACGATTTAATCTCTGTAATAATTCAGGGAATTGAAGAGGTTAAAGGAGAAGACATTCAGTTACTAGACTTACGAGAGATAGAAAATACTGTATGTGATTATTTTATAATCTGTTCTGGTAATTCTAATACACAAGTAAAAGCAATATCTGGTTCAATTCAAAAAATAGTTAGTAAACAATTAAAAGACAAGCCTTGGCACATAGAAGGTGAGGCAAATGCTGAATGGATTTTAATGGATTATGTAAACGTTGCAGTACACGTTTTTCAAAAGCAAATTAGAGATTATTACGATATCGAAAGCCTTTGGGGAGATGCAAAAATTACAGAAATAAAACCAGCATAAATCTTTAGATTTTATAAAAAAATGAACGAAAATAAAAAAGACAACAACAAAAATGCACCAAAAGTTAAGTTTAATGCTTATTGGATTTATGGTGCAATAGTAGTACTATTAATAGGTTTTCAGTTTTTTAGTAGCGGAGATTTAGCTACTAAGAGTATCTCTAAGAATGAATTTAATGAAGTTCTAAAAGATAATGATATCTCTAAAATTATTGTAGTTAATAATAATGTCGCTCAGATTTTTATAAAAAAAGAAGCTATAAAGAAGGAAAAATATCAAAAGCTTATAAAATCTGCTTTTTATAGAGAAGGTACTTCTTTGTATGAATACAACTTTGGAGATTTACAAAATTTTGAAAAAGATTTAGACAAAGCAAAACAAGAAAATACGCTTACTTTCGATTTAAAAAATGAGAATAGAACTAGCATGATTGATACTCTAATTGGTTTTTTACCTTTTATAATATTAATTGCTGTTTGGTTATTCTTTATGAAAAGAATGTCTGGTGGTGGTTCTGGTTCTGGTGGCGGAGGTCAGATATTTAACATTGGTAAATCTAAAGCTAAGTTATTTGATAAAGACACAAAAGTAAAAACAACTTTTGCAAACGTTGCTGGTTTAGAAGGTGCTAAAGAAGAAGTGCAAGAAATTGTAGACTTCTTAAAAAATCCAGAAAAATATACTTCTTTAGGAGGTAAAATACCAAAAGGAGCTTTATTAGTAGGACCTCCTGGAACAGGAAAAACTTTATTAGCAAAAGCTGTTGCTGGTGAAGCTGGTGTTCCTTTTTTCTCTTTATCTGGTTCAGATTTTGTAGAAATGTTTGTAGGTGTTGGTGCTTCTAGAGTTAGAGATTTATTTAAACAAGCTGCACAAAAATCGCCTTCAATTATTTTTATTGATGAGATTGATGCTATTGGTAGAGCTCGTGGAAAAAATAGTATGACTGGTGGTAATGATGAACGTGAAAACACACTAAATCAATTACTAACAGAAATGGATGGTTTTGGTACAGATACAAATGTAATTGTAATTGCTGCAACCAACAGAGCAGACGTTTTAGATAGCGCTTTAATGCGTGCAGGACGTTTTGACAGACAAATTTATGTAGACTTACCTAATATTAACGAAAGAAAAGAAATTTTTGAAGTTCATATTAAACCATTAAAATTAGCTGATGATGTTAAAATTGAATTTTTAGCACAACAAACTCCTGGTTTTTCTGGTGCAGATATTGCAAATATGTGTAATGAATCTGCTTTAATTGCTGCCAGACATGGTAAAAAAGCAATTCATCATCAAGATTTCTTAGATGCTGTAGATAGAATTGTTGGTGGTTTAGAAAAGAAAAACAAAGTAATTACACCTAAAGAAAAGAAAGTAATCGCTTTTCACGAAGCGGGTCATGCAACTGTAAGTTGGATGTTAGAACATGCTGCACCTTTAGTAAAAGTAACTATTGTACCTAGAGGACAATCTTTAGGAGCTGCTTGGTATTTACCAGCAGAAAGAATGATTGTACAAACAGAACAAATGTTAGACGAAATGTGTGCTACCATGGGTGGTAGAGCTGCAGAAAAAATTGTTTTCAACAAAATTTCTACAGGTGCTTTAAGTGATTTAGAAAAGGTAACAAAACAAGCAAGAGCTATGGTTACTGTATATGGTTTAAATGAAGAAGTAGGTAATGTTACTTACTATGATTCTTCTGGAAACGATTCTTTTGTAAAACCTTATAGTGATGATACTGCTAAAAGAATTGATACCGAAATATCTAAATTAATAGAAGAGCAATACCAAAGAGCTATTCAATTATTAAGCGACAATAAAGACAAGCTTACTATTTTAGCTGAATTATTACTAGAAAAAGAAGTAATCTTTAAGGATGATTTATTAAAAGTTTTTGGAAAAAGACCTTTTGAAGAATTAGACGCAGAAATAAAAGATGCTGAAGTAATTGAAGAAGAAGAAAATATTACCACAGACGCAAAAAGTACTGAGGAATAATATATAATTCGACAATTAGATAATGAAATTTTTTAAAAAGCTTTTTAACATACCTATTACTGAAGATAAAGAAATTCAAAGACAAGAAGTAGATTTGTCTTTAGATGATTTGTTTGTACATAACTTTATTGAAAAAGGTGGTAAATTCTTGTATTGTTTAAAAGAACAAGAAGTTGAAGAGAACCTAAAAAGTATCTTATCTGAAAATAATTGGAACAAATTATTAGTAACAAATACAAAACTACTTCCTTTTCTTAACCAAAAGGAAGTAGCTATTGATACAGAATCTAAGAAATCAATCCCTTTTTTTACAACTTGCGAACATTTAATTGCAGATAAAGGAGATGTTCTTTTTTCTTCAAATCAATTAAGAAGTATAAAGTTATCTGAGCTTTCAGAAAACTTTATTGTGTACGCAACAACAAGTCAATTAGTTAAAAATACAGGTGAAGGTCTTACAGGTATTAAAACAAATTCTAAAGACACACTACCCACAAATATTTCATCAGTTGCAAACTATGAAATTAATAAAAAAGATGATAATTTTTTAAATTACGGTAACAGTAACACAAAAAACTTATATTTGCTGCTGTTAGAAGATTTATAATATGCGCAACCTTTTAAGAAGGAGTTTTTCTGGAATCATTTATGTTTTAATTTTTGTCTCTGCTATTCTTTTTTCTAAAGAATCTTACATTGCATTAGTATCTTTTTTTGGAGTAGTTGCAATTTGGGAACTTTCTAAGATGACAAACTTTAAAAGCTTTATCTCATATATATTATTTGGTTTAACTTTATTTCTAATGATAAAAAGACCAAACAGTTATGCTATTTCCTTAGTTTTGGGGATAAATATACTTTCGTCGTTGTATTTAATCTATCAACTTTTTACAAAAAAAGAAATTACATTTTCTACAGAAAGACAAAAATTAGGATTAACTATTAGATATTTAATTTTCTCTTTTTGTTTCTTAATATTATTACCATTCTACAACCAAAATTACGCACCATATATAATGATTTCTATTTTAGTGCTAATTTGGGTAAATGATAGTTTTGCTTTCTTGGTAGGAAAGAACTTTGGTAAAACAAAATTATTTGTTTCTGTTTCTCCTAAAAAAACAATAGAAGGTTTTATTGGTGGTTTTATATTTGCATTAATAGCAGCTTATATAATTAGTACATTAAATTCTGATGTTTCTTTAATTAATTGGTTAATTATAGCTGCAATTGTATCTATAATTGGTACTATTGGAGATTTAGTAGAATCTAAATTAAAAAGACAAGCCAAAATAAAAGACAGTGGTAACATAATGCCAGGTCATGGAGGAATTTTAGACAGGTTAGATAGCTTGTTATTTGCTGCTCCGTTTGTATATTTGTATATTAACTTTATTATTTAAGTATGATTCGTTTTCATAAAGAAGGGTATAAGATTATTGTAATTGCTTTTATTTTATCTATTGTAGGTATATTATTAGCAGAAAAATTTATTGAAATACTTTGGTTAGTAAAAGCCATTCAAGTAGTAATATTAGTATTACTTTTTACAGTATTACAATTTTTTAGAAACCCAAAAAGATTAACTAGTTTAGATGACAATACAATTATTGCACCAGTAGATGGTAAAGTAGTTGTTATAGAAGAGGTAGAAGAACCAGAATACTTTAAAGATAAAAGATTACAGGTTTCTATTTTTATGTCTCCAATTAATGTGCATGTTACAAGATATGCCATGAGTGGTGTAATTAAATATAGTAAATACCATCCAGGTAAATACCTAGTTGCATGGCACCCTAAAGCATCTACAGAAAACGAAAGAACAACTGTTGTTATAGATAATAAATCTATAGGTGAAGTTTTATATAGACAAATTGCAGGTGCTTTGGCTAAAAGAATTGTTAACTATGCAAAAGAAGGTGACACAGTAGAACAAGGTACAGATGCTGGTTTTATAAAATTTGGATCTAGAGTAGATTTATACTTACCTCTTGGCACAGAATTAACTGTAAAACTAGGAGATAAAGTAAAAGGAGGAACGCAAGTAATAGCAAAGAAATAATATATGAGTTCTGATTTAAACATAGCGTTTAAAGAAGCATTCAGTGCTATTTCTAAATTAAAAGAAGCAGTTGCACCAGATATTATGCTTAAATTTTACGCATATTATAAACAAGCTAACTTTGGAAGCAATTTGCCTTTTGAAGGTGAAACTGATGTTAGAAATGCATTTAAAATTAACGCTTGGATGCAGATTAAAGAAATGTCTTGTGAAGAAGCAAAAAAAGAATATATAAAATTAGCAAACGAAGTATTAAAAAAATAACAAAATGAAAAAAATATTTATACTATTATTAGCCGTTTCTGTAAACATAAGTTTAATCTCTTGTAAATCTGAAAAGAAAGAAACAAAAGCAACAGAAACAGAAAAAACTTCAGCTTTTTCACTTAAAAATGCTGAAAACGAAATTAACTTTACTGCTTATAAATTTACAGAAAAAACACCTGTAGGTGGTCAGTTTAGACAAGTAGAAATTACTTCTGGTGGTTCTGGTGAATCAATTAAAGAAGCTATAAATAATGCAGAATTTTCAATTCCTGTAAGTAGTATTTTTACTAAAGATTCTAGTAGAGATTACAAGATTCAGAAATTTTTCTTTGGAGTTATGAGTGAAACAAAATTACTTTCTGGAAAATTAAATATTGAAAACGATTCTATTGGATCTGCAATGATAAAAATGAACGGAGTTTCTGAAAAAATTCCTTTTAAATATACAATAGTAGATAACACATTTGCAATGAGTGCAACAATGGATGTAAGTAATTGGAAAGCTCTAGAAGCGCTTGCTTCTTTAAACAAAGTTTGTGAAGCTTTGCATACTGGTTCTGATGGTGTTTCTAAAACATGGAGTGAAGTTGCTTTAAATATTACTTCAAAATTCTAGACTTTTTATTTTTTAATTGAAAAAAAATATTATATTTGGCCGTTAACTTTTGTTAATGGCCATTTTTTTGGCTAAAACTTATAGTTAATTAAACTTTTTTTACCCCTAAATAAATGACTAAAAAAATTACCCCTAATTTTTTAAGACATCTTCTTGTCTTGATTATTTTTTCACAATCATTAAATTTCTTTTCGCAAAACGTAGACATTACTATTAGATATAGTTGGCCTAATTATTCTGTTGAGAATAAAATTGAGCTTATAGATCCTAATGGAGCTGTAATAGCAACCTTAGATAATGGATATACTGGTTCTGCAAACTCTGCTGATGACAACCTAAGCGCTCCTTATGTAGAAAGTAATAGACCAGTAAACGATAATATCCCTGCAAATTCTGGCTATTCTGTAAAAATATATGACAGCTATGGAGATGGCTGGAATGGATCTGGTTATGCAATTATTAATGTTGATGGTACAGATGTTTTAACTGTAAACGATAGTAATTTTGATAACATTCCAGGTTCTGGCGGAGCGATAAGTAAACAAATATATTTTGCTGTAACAAAAGCATTAGACAATGCAACATTTGCTTACTCTAAAACTTCATATTGTCAAACAGAATCTAACCCAACAGCTACTATTACAGGAGAAGCTGGAGGAACATTTTCTTCAACATCAGGATTAATTATAAATACTTCTACAGGAGAAATTAATTTATCTACTTCTACTCTTGGTAGCTATGTAGTAACCTATACTACAACAGACCCAGATCAAAATAGTTCTACTGAAAACGTAACTATAACAGATGGAGATATTGCTACCTTTAGCTATGCAACTTCTACCGTAAACAAAAATGACGTAGATTTATACCCAACTACAACAGGCCAAAGCGGAAGCTATAGTAGTACTTCTGGTTTATCTATAAATAGTAGCACTGGTTTAATAGATGTTTCAGCCTCTACCGCTGGAACTTACACTGTTTCATATAACACTAATGGAAGTTGCCCTAAAACTTATACTGATAATGTAACCATAATAGATGCTGCATTCCCTGGTGTATCACAATATCAAAATTCTAGTAAAAAATATATAGAATATATTCCTGGTACAATGCCAATTATAATTTCTGCACCACATGGAGGTAGATTAGAACCTTCTGAGTTACCAACAAGAAGTTGTGGTACTAATGAAATGGATGATAATACCGATGTTCTTATCAAAGAAATTCAGAAAAAATGTTTTGATCAATTTGGTGCATATCCATATATCATTGTAAACAGATTGCATAGAAAAAAATTAGATCCAAATAGAAACGAAAGTGTTGCTACGTGTAACAACGCAAATACAAAAGTATATTTTGATGCTTTTCATGGTTTTATAGATGCTGCAAGTGCAGATATAAATAGTAAATTTGGAAAAGGGTTATATATAGATTTACATGGACAAAGCCATTCTATTCCAAGAATTGAAGCTGGTTACAACTTACCTAACAGTTCTTTTGATGAAAATTTAGATAACTCATCAACCAATGCAACTGAATTAGCAAGAGTAACTATTAAAAACTTAATTGAAAATAATATTAGCAACTCTTCTTTTGAAGACTTAATTCGTGGTGCCAATAGTTTTGGTGGTATTATGCAAGTAACTGGAGGTGAAAGATATGCTGATTTAGGACATGCTGGTTGTGGTAGAACTGAAGGATACAGAATAGTACCTAGTAATGTTGGCGATGGAGGACAAGGTTCTTGTGATGATACCAACCCAGGATCTAATGCTTATTTTGCAGGAGATTATTACAGTAATATTAGACATGGTTCTGGTAATACCTCTACTGCAAATACAGTAGTACAAGGTGGAGGAACTGTTAATGGTGGTGGTGGTACTATAGATGGTATTATGACAGAAGTTAATAGAAGAGTTAGAGATTTAGGAAATACCTACACTTCTACTTATGGTGTTTCTGATAGTAGAGATGCAACAATACCTTATTTTTCTAGAGATTATGCAAAAGTTATAGAAAAGTTTATAGATATTCATTATAATGATTTCTCTAAGTTTTCATACGAAAACAATAGCTATTCTATAAATGGCTTAGATGTTACACCAACTGTAAGTGGTATTACAGGTGGTAATTTCACTTCAACTTCTGGTTTAATTATTAACACTGTAACAGGTAAAATAGATGTTTCTGCTTCTACTCCTGGAACATATACCGTTTCTTATACAGCACCAAACGTTGGAGATCATTATAAGAAAGAAATTGAAATTACAATAAATACAGATGCAGTTACAAATGAGTTTATTGCTACTTCTGGTAATTGGTCTTTGGCTTCTAATTGGAGCTTAAACAGAGAACCCTTAGCAATAGATAATGTTTTAATACCTACTGGTAAAACTGCTTTTCTAGATGCAAATCAAAAAATTGTAAACGATGCTACAATTTCAGGTAATTTTGTGATAAACTCAGATAGGTCTTTAACAGTTTCTGGAAATTTAAACAACACAGGAACTTTTAACATAAATTCTGGTGGTTCTTTAATAGTAAATGGAACATCTTTAGGAAACTTAACTTATAATAGAAACATAGATGCTAATAAATGGTATTTGGTTGGTTCTCCTCTAGCAAATCAATCTGTTGTAGATTTTGTTGTTGCACACCCAAATATTACAAAAGGTTCTGGTACAGGTAACAATAGAAATGTTGCATTAGCAACTTTTGACAATTCTAAACCAACTTCTCAAAAATGGATTTATTACAAGACAGGTGAAGTAAATGGAATTGATGGAGATGATACTACAGATATGATGGATTCTGGTTTAGGTTATACAACTAGAGTAACATCTGCAGGAGACATCTCTTTTACAGGTACTTTAAACAATAACAATGTTTCTAAAACAGTTGTTCAAGGTTTAAATTCTTTTAACTTAGTAGCTAACCCTTACCCTTCTTATATGAATAGTGCAGATTTCTTAACAGGAAATTCTGGTGCTGGAAAAAGTTTAAAAACTCAAACATTGTGGGTTTGGAATCAAAACCTAAACGGTGGTTTAGGAGATTATGAAACTAAAATTACAGTACAAAATTTTGAAATTGCACCAGCACAAGCATTCTTTGTAGAAGTTGATAATACTTTAGGAGTTAATTTTTCTAAATCGTCACAAAGTCATCAAAATACAGATACTTTTTTAAAAACTAGCAGACCAGAAATAAAACTTAATGTTACAGATGGTACAAATAGTAAGTATACAGAAATCTATTATATAGATGGTACAACTACTGGTTTTGACAATGGTTACGATGGTGAAGTATTTGGAGGAATTACTTCAAGCTTTCAAATATTTTCTGGTTTAGTATCTAATGAAGAAGATAAAAAATTAAGTATACAATCTATTCCAAATAGCAATCATGAGACAATGGTTATTCCTATTGGTGTTAATGCAGTTTCTGGCTCTGAAATTATTTTTTCTTCGGAAAATAAAAACATACCTAATGGTTTAAATGTATACTTAGAAGATAAAACAACCAATTCTTTTATAGAATTAAATGAAAATTCTAGCGAGTACAAGGTTATTTTAACAGAAGATTTAAACGGTACTGGTACATTTTATTTACACACAAGATCTAAAGCCTTAGCAACAGAAAGTGAAAGTTTAACAACAATAAATGTTTTTACTAATACTAAAAATGAAATTGTAATTACAGGAATGGTAGCTAAAGAAATTAGCTTAGACTTATTTACTATCTTAGGTAAAAAAGTACATACTACTAAATTTTCTTCAGAAGGAAACTCTAAAATAAAATTACCTAAATTATCTAAGGGCATTTATTTAACGAAAGTTAAGAGCAATACATCTGAAGTAACAAAAAAAATAATACTAGAATAACGAATAACCCCTATATTCAAAATGAAAACAAATAAAGAAAACATTAACAGAAAAGAAGCAATTAAAAAAATTGGAAACTATGGTAAATATGCTGCATTAACAGCCTTAGGAACCTATCTAATTCTAAACCCTCAAAAATCTCAAGCACAATCTCCAGAAGTACCTGGAACTAACTTTTTTTAATTTTCATATTGTATTAATAAATATAAATCCCTAAAAATATATTTAACCCCTAAATTAAACACAATGAAACCCCTTAAAAAACAACTATTATTAGCATCAATTATTTTACTTGGCTTAACAACAAATGCACAAGATTATTTAATGAAACTAGGTTATGCTTCTGCAAATGTAGAACTAGCTGAAAATTTTAAAGAATACAAAAGTGTACCAACTCTTTACAACCAAAACTTTACATACAAATACAAAGGTGAGGAAGTATTGGTTTCTTTTAAAGAAAATGAACATGTAGAGTATTATAGTAATAAAGAACACTATATAAAATCTACTGTTATTTGGCTTAACAAAAATGAATGTCTAATTACACTAACTGAAAGTACATTACCAAATTTTCCTTTTAAACCTGGAAATAGTTTAAAAATGAAAATAACAGAAATAAAAGGCAAGTATGTTTATTACGAATCTACTCTTGGTGGTAGAACTTGGGAAGGTAAAATGAAACAAACAGATGTAGTAGAAGAAGATTTATTTGCATCTACAAAATAAATTCTGAAATTTTAAAGTCTAAGATAATACCCCAGATGCTTTAAAATTATAGGTTAAAAGACGAACATGTTAATGTTCGTCTTTTTTTTGTAAATTATTTAAAGCTCTTTTTAATTCTTTATACTTAAAAATAAAACCTTTTTTTTCTATTTTTTCTGAAGACAATCTACTTCCCTCTAAAAGAATAATAGCCAATTCACCAAAAACTAATTTTAATAAAAAACCAGGAACTGCGATAGGTAAATACGGTCTATTTATAGCTTTTGCTAAAGTTTTAGAAAACGTTTTACTTGTGTGATGTTCTGTTGATACTGCATTAAAAACACCAACTAAACTATTTTCAATACATTTTATGTACATGTCACACAAATCATTTATATGAATCCAAGGCATGTATTGTTTTCCTGAACCTAATGGAGTAACAATTGGCGTTTTCATCTTTTCTAAAGCACCTCCATTTTCAGACAAAACTACGCCAGTTCTTAAAATTGTAACTGGCACACTTAATTGTTTAAATTGATTTGCAGCGGCTTCCCATTTTTGGCAAACCTCTCCTAAAAAATCATTTCCGGCTTTATCAGATTCTTTAAAAATTACATCTGTAGTTTTTGCACCATAATAATTACTTCCTGAAGCAGAGATAAATCCTTTTAAAGAAATATTATTTTCTTTTATCTTCTGAAACAATAAATTAGCGCTCTCTACCCTACTATCAATAATAACTTTTTTTCGTTCATCTGTCCATCTTTTATCTGCAATACCAGCACCAGCTAAATGTATAATATAATCTACATCAGTAATTGCATTAACATCAATAAATCCTTTAAAAATATCCCAAGAAAATTCATTTTTTTCTTTAGGGTTTCTACTTAATATTCTTACATTATGTTTATTTGCTACTAACAAGTTAGTAAGCTTTGTACCAACTAAACCTGTACCTCCAGTAATTAAAATATTTGCCATAAGTAAATATAACTAAAATTTTGTTTAATCTTTTTTATTTTTGATAAAACAAATCTATCTATTCATTTAATAAACTAATGTTAATCTTTTTTAATACATTTAATAAAGCCGTATTTTTATAGTGATGAAAAATAACAAAAAAAGAAAAGGTTTTGTCTTTAAAACCTATGAAGCAGAAAACCAATCTCCTTTTGAAAAATTATTCGAAATTTTTAAGGAATTGATTACACATACTTCAGGTGATTTTGATGAAGCCATAGATTGGTTACGTTCTTTAGATGTAGAATATAAATTGACTGATGAAAATTACACCATCGATGATTTTATTGAGGATTTAAAGAAAAAAGGATATATAAAAGAAGAAATTAACGGTGATGGAACTGGCGGAACTAAAATTACTCCAAAGACAGAACGTGCTATTAGACAACAAGCTTTAAACCATATTTTTGGTAAAATAAAAAGAAGTGGCGCAGGAAATCATAAAAGCAAATCTCCAGGAATTGGAGATGAACATACAGGCGATTTTAGAAACTATCAATTTGGAGATGCGTTAGACAAAGTGTCTATGACAGAAAGTATTAGAAATGCTCAAATAAATAATGGAATTGACAACTTTAACTTAACAGAAAATGACTTAGTGGTTGAAGAGACCATGCATAAAAGCCAAATGAGTACTGTTTTAATGATAGACATTAGTCATTCTATGATTTTATACGGAGAAGACAGAATTACACCTGCTAAAAAAGTAGCCATGGCTTTGGCAGAATTAATTACTACACGTTACCCTAAAGATACATTAGATATTATTGTTTTTGGTAATGATGCTTGGTCTATAAAAATTAAAGATTTACCCTATTTGCAAGTTGGGCCTTATCATACAAATACAGTTGCAGGGTTAAATTTAGCAATGGATTTACTTCGAAGAAAAAGAAATACTAACAAGCAAATTTTTATGATAACAGATGGAAAACCAAGTTGTTTGCGTTTACCTGATGGCCAATATTATAAAAACAGTAATGGTTTAGATACACATATAGTAAACAAATGTTATGCGATGGCACAACAAGCTAGAAAATTACACATTCCTATAACTACTTTTATGATTGCTCAAGACCCATATTTAATGCAATTTGTACAAGCTTTTACAAAAGCAAACCAAGGAAAAGCATTTTATACAGGTTTAAAAGGTTTAGGAGAAATGATTTTTGAAGATTACGAAACAAATAGAAAAAAAAGAATTAAAGGTTAAAAAAATAAAAGAAACTAGAATAAAGATAAAAGAAGATGAATGACATCTTTTTTCTTGCATCTAAAACAAAAACATGAATTTAGAAAATATAAAAACATTAGGAGAGTTAATAAAATCTGGGTACAAATCTAGATCTATTAAAGATGAATTAAGAGAAAACCTTATTAGTAAAATAATGAGTAAAGAAACCGTTTTTAAAGGAGTTCATGGGTATGAAAATACTGTAATTCCAGAATTAGAACGCGCTATTTTAAGCAAGCACAATATTAATTTATTAGGTTTAAGAGGACAAGCAAAAACACGTTTGGCTAGATTAATGGTAAATTTATTAGACGAATATATTCCTGTTGTAGAAGGTTCAGAAATTAATGATGACCCATTAAACCCAATCTCTAGATTTGCAATTGAAATCATTAAAGAAAAAGGCGACGATACTCCTATTTACTGGATGCACAGAGATGAACGTTTTGCAGAAAAGTTAGCAACACCAGATGTAACTGTTGCAGATATTATTGGTGATGTAGACCCTATAAAAGCAGCAAATTTAAAGTTAAGTTATGCAGATGATCGTGTAATTCATTATGGAATGATACCAAGAGCAAACAGGTGTATTTTTGTAATTAATGAATTGCCAGATTTACAAGCTAGAATTCAAGTTGCATTGTTTAATATTTTGCAAGAAGGCGATATACAAATTAGAGGGTTTAAATTACGATTAGATTTAGATATGCAGTTTGTGTTTACAGCAAACCCAGAAGATTATACTAATAGAGGTAGTATTGTAACACCTTTAAAAGATAGAATTGGCTCGCAGATTTTAACACATTATCCAGAAAATATAGCAACTGCAAAAATAATTACACAACAAGAAGCAAACAAAGCAAGTTCACAAAAAGAGTTTATAGCTGTACCAGAATTAGCTAAAGATTTACTAGAACAAATTGTGTTTGAAGCAAGAAATAGTGAATATATAGATGCTAAAAGTGGGGTAAGTGCTCGTTTAAGTATTTCTGCTTTTGAAAACTTATTAAGCACAGCAGAAAGAAGAGCATTACTTTCTGGAGATGAAAAAACAATGATTCGTTTAAATGATTTTGACGGAATTATTCCTGCAATTACAGGAAAAGTAGAATTGGTTTATGAAGGCGAACAAGAAGGTGCACATGCCGTTGCAGAAAGCTTGATAAAAAAAGCAGTTACTACATTATTCCCTAGTTATTTTCCTGAAATTAAAAAACTAGAAAAGCAAAACGAAGAAACACCTTATGATGAAATTATTTCGTGGTTCTTTAATGCTCATGAAGATTTTGAATTGTTAGATGAATATACAGAAGCACAATACAAAGCTGAATTAGATAAAGTAAAGCCCTTAGATGCTTTTATTAAAGAATACCAACCTAACTTAAACGAAGCAGATACTTATTTTATGAAAGAATTTGTTTTATGGGCTTTGGTTGAATTTAAAAAATTAAGCAAATATCGTTTTGCAGAAGGCACACAGTTTAAAGACCCTTATGGCAACTTTATAAGTGGCTTATAATAGCTTATCTACTGCCACGCGATTTAATATTACTATTACAAAACCGAATTATTTCTATAATTCGGTTTTTTCTTGTAGCTTCTCTTTTTGCTTGATTTAACCAATACAAATAACTTTTTCTGTAACTTGGTGCAAAGTTTTTAAAATTAGCAAAAGCCGCTTTATTTGTATTAAAGGCTAGTTGTAAATCTTCCGGAATTATTCCTTTTTCGACATCATCTAAAGCAGTCCAAGAACCATTTTGTTTCCCAATTTCAATAATTTCTAAACCTTGTTTATGCATTAAATTGTTAGAAATTAATTCTTTTATATGCTTTTTATTTAAAGCACTCCAGACACTTTTAGGGTTTCGTTTACAGAAATACTGCCTTCTTTTACCATTTCCTAAACTTTTTACAGTAGCATCTATCCAACCAAAGCAAAGCGCAACTTTTACTGCTTCTTCCCAACGCATAGATTCTTCCTCATTTTCTACTTTATAAAAAATAAGATAAACTCCGTTTGAAGAAACATGGTTTTCTGCTAACCAATTTCTCCATTCAATATCATTTTTAAAGTATAATTCTGGTTTAATTATGGTAGACATATGTACCTTTTTTATATTCTTCTGCTGAAATTGCATCTAAAATATAAGGAATAGAAACTAACCCTTTTTTAGAAAACGATTTATAAACTGCAAAATGTAAATGTGGTTGTGTAGAAAAACCTGTATTGCCAGAATAACCTATAACTTGTCCTTTTTTTACAGTCTCTCCAATAGAAACAATTACTCCATTCTTTTTAAGATGAATGTATTGCGCAAAAGTACCATCCTTATGAAAAATTACAATATAATTTGCGTCGTTTCTATAAGATTTATCTTTACCTCCTTTATTAGAATCTTCTTTTATATTTACTACAAGACCTTCTCTAATAGCACAAATAGGCTGACCAATATTCATCTTAAAATCTATTGCATATCTAGAGAAATCTCCTTTATGAGTAAAATTAGAATTCTGACCTTGTAAGACTTTATAGCGTTTTCCTTTTAGAAAAGGCAAACCGTAATTATAGAGAGAGTCGTGTTTTTTAAAATAAGACAGACCATATTTTAAAGTAAATCTATAATTTTTATTTATAGACACTGTATCTATTTCAGATTTATGAAATCTTAGAATAGTTACTGTATCTGGTTTCTTAAAATTAAGAATAGAACTTTCTCCGTCCTTTAAATTTTTAATTTCTAAAAATGATGAGGAAAGCACCTTGTTTTTTACTTTAACAAAAATAGAATCATTTTCTACATGAAAAACAATAAAACTAGGCCTTTTATATTCTTCTACCACCGAACAAGAAATAAATAATAAAGAAAATACAAAAGACCTAAAAAACATTTATCTCATAATTTTATTAGGAAAAACAACTACACTTTCATGTCCGTTTTCTCCAACTGCAGAAACTCCAAAAAAGAAATTATCTATTACAATTCCGTCTAATGTAAACTCTGTTGTTTCTACATATCTAGAATGATCCCAAGTAGGAGAAGTTGTATCTCTCCAATAAATTTTATAGCCCTTTGCTCCTGCTACTTTACTCCATTTAAATTTAGCATTTGCTTCTACAATACCACCAATGTAAACTTCTTTTGGTGCTTCTGGTGCCCAAGCTAAACTAGCCAAATTAATAGCATTTACAGCAGTTAATTTTTTAGTATAAGGAAAATTTACATGTTCAAAAGTATCACCATAATTAATACCGTTTTCTGTTCTAATATCTTGGTGTTGTTGTGTATAATTTTCATGAGCTTCCATAATTCTAATTCCTGCAAACCCTAAATCATTAAAAGGTCTGTGATGTCCACCTCTACCAAATCTGTCTAATCTATAAATCATCATAGGATTCATTTCTGGCATATAAGTTTTTACATTTTTATGAATATACCTTGCCAATTGTCTAGACACTCCATCTACTTCACCTCCATAAAAACGTCTCATTCTTCGTTGTCTTTCTGTTTCATTTGCTGGAACTGGTTCAGAGAAAATTCTAAAAGATCTGTTGTCAATAACACCATCTACTCCTTCAATATTACCAATCATATCATTATTAAGTATCCCTATAATTTCCCAGTCTTGTTCTTTAGCATATTTAGCTAAACCTGCACCACCAAATAAGCCTTGTTCTTCACCAGAAAGACCTACATAAATAATGCTACTTTCAAATTTATACTTACTTAAAACTCTTGCTGCTTCTATGGTACCTGCCATTCCTGATGCATTGTCATTTGCACCTGGAGCATCTGTAGTAAAATCCATTGTATTACTTGCTCTAGAATCTATATCTCCACTCATAATAACATATTTATTAGGATATCTTGTTCCTTTTTGAATAGCAACAACGTTTACAACCCAAGCATCATGAGGTACTCTTCCATTTCCTTTTTTTGTAACAAAATCTTTCTGATAAGAAACATCTATACAGTTGTTACATTCTTTAGAAATAGTTTCAAATTCAGATTTTATCCAACGTCTTGCAGCACCAATTCCTCTTGTATTAGAAATGGTGTCAGAAAATGTATTTCTTGTACCAAATTCTGTTAATGTTTTTACATCTGCCTTTATTCTTTCTGCAGAAACGGCATTTATAATATCGTAAATTTTAGCATCTGTTTGTGCTGAGATTGAAACTGTAACAAATAATAGTAGTAATAGTATTTTTTTCATAATTTAAAGTTTTATTTTTTATAGTACCAAAAAGGAATATCTAAGATGTTTTTATTTTCTATTGTTTTTCCTGAGTTAAATGAAGTTGATTTTTTTAATCTTTTAAAATTAAGTACATGTTTGCCTTCTTTAATATCTTTTATAGCTATTACAGTTTCAAAACCAATTTGATTATTTAATTCTGTAAAAGAAAAGCTAGGTTTTAATTTTATAGTATCTAGTTTTAAACTATATATTTTTTGAAATGCTTTTAAGTAAATATTGTTTATACTATCTTTTTGTTTAACATCTTCGTTGTCTTTAGACACAAAAAAGGTATTTCTAAAACCTCTTATATCTTCTGTAGGTTTTAGATTTTCATTTTTTTCAAAAATTAAATCTTCTATACTCTCTTTAAAAGGAATAAACACGTACAAGAAATTATCGTTTATTATTTTAGATTGTATTGCTGCTCCCTTAATATATTTGTTTTTACCTAAAGAGTTTATATAATTGTTATTATTAGAATAATAAGAAGATGATTGTTTGTTTTTAGGAATATAATTAGATCTAACAGTAGTTAATGTTGTAAGAAAAAATGCTAAAATATAAATTGGTGTAATAATAAAAGTTAACCTTCTACTAAACTTATCATCTAGAACATTATAAACTAAAGGCCTGTAAAGAAATGAAAGTGTAATAACACTAAACAATCTGTAGACAGGAAAATATAAAAAAGAAGTCCATTCTTTTTTCTTTAAATACCCCTGTGTAATAAAATCTATAAAAACAATAAGTGCTAAAAAAAGAAAGAAAATAGCAAAAAAACCAAGAAACATAAAACCTGCAATTTCAGAAAATAAGCCAGATTTAATAAAAAAATTTCCTACTAAAACTAAAATTAGAATAACTAAAAAGAAAGATAATATGTAAAATAAATATAGAAATGTAATTGCAAATAAAATACTACAATAATTTTCTAATGTATTTATATACTTATCAAAAGAACCTACTTTTTTCTTTAAATGGTTTGTAAAACGTTTTCTATATTTTAGAGATTCATAATCTATTTCACCAGAAACGTAGCGTAAACCAATTGCACCAATCCATAAACCTCTTAAAACAACATGAATAATTAAGTTTACAATTAGAACAAAACAAGCTACAAATGCAACTAAATATAAAAACTTGTTGTAGCTTTCTAAAGCTACTGCTTCATTATAGATTCTTTTTAATGGATCTAAAGAAGTAAATAAACCAAAAATTGCAAAACCAGATATTAGAAGCTCTAATTGCCAACTTTCTTGCTGTAACTTATCTAAAAGATCTTTAAACTTATTATCTGTATACTCATTCTTCATTAAAAAATATTTTTTTAAAGATACTGACTTTTTAAAACAGAAAAAAACCACTTCACCTAAAATGAAATGGTTCTTTAAAATAAATTTTCTATCAAATAATTTTAAATCTAATTATTAAAAATTTCTATTTATAGTTTTATAATTACCAGTAACATTATTTGTTTTTATATTAAAATCTACAACTCCTAAAACTAAGTCTTCTTCTGTAATTACTTCTACTTTCCATTCTCCATCAATTACATTATTTTTATAACTGTAACCCCTATAACCATTGTCTCTACCTCCCGTAATTTCAAAACCAATTTTATCTAAATTTTGCCATTCTTCTGTTTCAGGATTATACCATTTCCATTGATGATAAATTTTCTTTTTTAAATCTGTAGGTGCAAAAATAGAAGTAAAAATATATACAGGTTTATTTACATTTCTATTGAAATCTATTTTATGATCTCGCCAAAAAATATACCAATTATCTACTTCGTAAGAAACCGAATAATCTCCATTTTTAATTGAAATATTATGAGCCACAACACCTTTGTCTAAAGCTAAAGGAACTGGCGGAATTAATCTAAAATAATAAAAGCCATTTATTAATAAGTAAATGCTAAATATTAAACCTATCATTTTCCATTTTACCATTTCTACTCTGGTAGAATAACTATTTCTGTAAACTAAAATAATTAATGTAAATGTTGATACAAGACTAATTACCCCAGAAATAAGGAAAATATCTGTACTCATTTCCTTTAAAATTACCGGAATAAAAAAACTTAAAAAAGTGAAATTTACAAAATAATAAGCGCCAAATTGAAGGTATTTATTAGATACTCTTTTCTTAAAAAATTCATTAGCAAAGAGCAGAAAAAGTAAAATTAAAAAGAAAGATGCTGTTTTAGATAATGAAACACTTCTAGAGAAATAAATTACATAAGCACTTGTTAAACCTCCTAAAAAAAATTGTATGGCTAGAGGTAAATAAGCTTCATATTTTCTAAACAGCGTGTTTTTCCACTTATCTCCATCTACTAAATTATAAATATAAATACTCACAGTTAGCAAAGTCATATAAGTACAAAGAATAACAATATCATAAAACCTATCTATTCTTCCTAATGTTAGAGAATCCCAAACAAAACCGCCAATAAAAAATAATAAAGGAGCAAATTTTTGATGTGTTTTTACATATTGATAAAAACGAGATTGTTTGTATTTTATACGGTTATTAATCATTAAAAACTATTAATTGTCTTTGTGAAGATAAATAAATTTTATTGATAGAAATATCAATATTTACTTCTAATTTCACGCCAAATTTACTGTAATCATTTGTACTTTTATCAGACAAAACAAATAATCTTATTTTTCAAATTCAAGAAATGAAAATCATAATATCTCCAGCAAAATCTTTAGATTTCGAAAGTAAAGTACCAACAGATATATACACTCAACCACGTTTTTTAAAACAATCTGAAAAACTGAGTAAAAAGCTAAAAACAATTTCTAAGAAGAAATTATCTGAACTAATGAAAATTTCTGACGATTTAGCAGCTTTAAATTATGACAGAAACCAAAGTTGGGAAACACCATTTACAAAAGAAAATGCTAAACAAGCAATTTATTCTTTTACAGGTGCAGTTTTTCAAGGAATTGATGTAAATTCTTTAAGTGATGATAAAGTACCTGTTTTGCAAGAGCGTTTAAGAATTTTATCTGGTTTGTATGGTTTATTAAAACCTCTAGATTTAATACAGCCTTACAGGTTAGAGATGGGAACAAAATTAACAGTAGGTAAAACAGAAAACCTTTATAAGTTTTGGGGAGATGAATTGGCAAATTCTTTAAATGAAGAATTAAAAGATGATGAGTTATTAATAAATTTAGCAAGCACAGAATATTTTAAAGCATTGCCAAAAAAAGCTTTAAAAGTGCCAATGATTACTCCTGTTTTTAAAGATTTAAAAAACGGAGAGTATAAAATTGTAATGACATATGCTAAAAAAGCAAGAGGATTAATGGTACGTTACATTATAGAAAACGATGTTACAACTATAGAAGGTTTAAAAGGTTTTAATGTTGATAAATACCGCTTTTCTGAAAGTCTATCTTCAGAAACTGAATTAATTTTTACAAGATAAAATTTTGTTCGTTTTATAAAAAATAGCCGTTTACAATTAAAACTGTAAACGGCTATTATATTTTAGTGCTTAAATTTTAACAATCTACTATTCTAACAGTAACTGCCAAACCTCCTTCAGAAGTTTCTTTATAATTTTTATTCATGTCTTTGGCAGTTTCCCACATAGTATCTATAACATCGTCTAAATGAACCAAAGATTCTTTTGGGTTTGTTTCTAAAGCTATTTCTGCTGCATGAATTGCTTTTATTGCTCCCATAGAATTACGTTCTATACAAGGTATTTGTACCAAACCTCCAATTGGGTCGCAAGTTAAACCTAAATGATGTTCCATTGCTATTTCTGCTGCAGACAAACATTGTGCTGCTGTACCACCTAATAACTCTGTTAAAGCACCAGCTGCCATTGCAGAAGAAACACCTATTTCTGCCTGACAACCTCCCATTGCTGCAGAAATTGTGGCATTTTTCTTAAAAATACTTCCAATTTCACCAGCTGTTAATAAGAATTTTTTAACATGACTAAAATCTGCTTCATGGTTTTCTATTACCAAATAATACATTAAAACTGCAGGAATTACACCAGCACTTCCATTAGTTGGTGCTGTAACTACCCTACCCAATGCTGCATTTACTTCGTTTACAGAAAGTGCTAAACAACTTACCCATTTTAAAATTTCTCTAAACTTAACTTCTGTAGTTCTTATTGCAGTAATCCATTCTTTTGGATTTGAATAAACTGTATCTTTTATTAATTTTTGATGTGTGTCGAACGCACGCCTTTTAACATTTAAACCTCCAGGAAGTGTACCATTAGTATGGCAACCAATATACATACACTCTAGCATTGTATCCCATATTCTGTTTAATTCAAAATCAATTTCATCTGCAGAACGCAACTCTAGTTCGTTTTTTAGTACAATTTCCGAAATTGACAAATTATCTCTTTCACAATACTCTTCTAATTGTAAAGCTCTATTTATAGGATAAGGAAAATTCTTTTTATTAATTTCTATTTCCTCTTCTAAATTGTCATTTTCTTGAACAATAAAACCTCCACCAATAGAATAATAGGTTTCTGTAGAAATTTCTTCATCATTAGAATACCCTCTAAACGTAATTCCGTTAGAATGAAAAGGTAAAAAATCTCTATTAAACTTTATATCTTCTTTAAGAAACTTAATTGTTTTACCTCCTTTAAAATAAAGTTCTTCTTGTTCATTTATTCTTTCAATAATAATAAATATATCTTCTATAGGTATGTACTCTGGATCTGCTTCACTTAAACCTAATAAAACAGCCAAATCTGTAGCATGACCTTTACCTGTTAAAGAAAGTGAACCATATAAATCTACTTTAATTCGATCTATTAAATCAAATTTATTTTGATCTCTAATTGTCTGAATCCATTGTTCAGCAGCTCTCCAAGGACCTAATGTATGTGAACTAGATGGGCCAACACCAATCTTCAACATATCAAAAACACTTATAAATTGCGACATTCGTAAAATTGATTAATATATATGCCGTAAATGTAAAAAATCCAACTCAATGAGTTGGATTTTTTTATATAATTTAAAAATATATTATTTTCTTAGAAACCGTAAACAGATTCTTTATCAAATTTCTTCATTAACATGTAGTAAACTACAGCTCTGTACTTTTTTCTTTCAGACTTTCCAATACGCTCCATAACTTCATTAATTCCAGCATCTAATTCTGGGCTATCTGCCAAACCTAACTTTTTCATTAAAAAGTTCTTTTTAACTGTCTGTAATTCTTTTGCATCAGAACCAGAAACTGTTTCTGCATCTGCTTTATAAATAGACGGTCCTAAACCTTTTGTTACTGCAGCTAATAAATCAGAATTAGAACGTAGGTCTCTATCGTCCATAAATTTTTTGTATAAAGCTACTTTTTCGTCAAACTTACTCATTTTTTTTAATTTAAATGTTTGTATAAAATTATGATTCTTAAAGAACTATCCAAATATAGGAAAATATTTTTGCCAATTCAAATATTCTTATTCTTCTATCATTTAGACTCAATTTACGCCAAAATGTCACATATTTTTTTCAACAAAAATAATATTACTGACATTTTCTATTAAAAAAGCAGTTGGCACACAGTTTGCCTAATAGAAATTGTAAAATTGAATATTAAAAAATATTAAAATAAATATTATGAGTAAAATAATTGGAATCGATTTAGGAACAACAAATTCATGTGTTTCTGTAATGGAAGGAAATGAGCCAGTTGTAATTCCTAATGCTGAAGGAAAAAGAACTACACCATCTATTGTTGCCTTTGTTGAAGGAGGAGAACGTAAAATTGGTGACCCAGCTAAAAGACAAGCTGTAACAAACCCAACTAAAACTGTTTATTCTATTAAACGTTTTATGGGTAACAAATTTTCTGAATCTACACAAGAAGTTACAAGAGTACCTTATAAAGTAGTAAGAGGAGATAATGATACACCTAGAGTAGATATTGATGGTCGTTTATATACGCCACAAGAAATTTCTGCAATGGTGTTACAGAAAATGAAAAAAACTGCTGAAGATTATTTAGGA
>CAXBIR010000051.1:0-22980 GCA_963975825.1 uncultured Polaribacter sp. | reverse complement strand
TTTAAAAGTTACTTCATAATCTAATTTAGGATCAGAAGAAATTTTATATTGAGTGCTAATTTCTAGAGTTCCATCAAAATTATCTGGAATATCGTTTATAAACATTGGTGTTGTTAAACCACTTTGGCTAATATTTATTCGCTCGTTTTTATAAACTTGTATTTCTGTGAAAATTCCTATTTGGTTGTACTTTTTTAATTTCTCACTATCTATTGTGGTAATTTTCTTAGAAAAATTATAATCATTTTTTCTTATTTCATTATCTTTAAATATAGATTCGGTGCTAATTTCTAATACTTTTTCTTCTTTATGTATATGCTTAAGTTCCATTTCTTCCATAGAAATATTAGCTTCCTTAAAACCAATATAAATTTCTATTTTCTCTGGTATAAATATAGTATTAGATTTTACTTGACTCATTAGGTTTAGAAAAATTGGCACTTGCTGTTCTTTTGCTAGTGCATTTTGCATGGTTTCACTTATAATTATATCTGGTTTGCTATTTGTGTCTAATTTATATTTAGTAGCATCTGCCATAACAAAACTTATATTCTGTTTTTCTAAGTCTAAATTAGAAATTACATTTTGAACTAGTTTAAAACTAAAAGGATTAATTTCTAAAAAAGTATACTTTATGTTTTCTTTAGAATATTTGAGAATTAAAGGCAGAATAAGTGTGGCAAAAGGTCCTGTGCCTGCATAAAGAATATGAATGTTTTTTTTTGTTTGTAGTTTATCTTTAATAGCTTTATCAATTCCTCTTATAAAATTTCTAGTTCTAATTAAATCATCTAAACACAGAGCTGCCCAAAATGTACCAAGAGATTTACCATTTTCAGAATCAATATCTTTTCTTCCAATTTGAATATCCATATCTTCTTCACAAAGATTATTTAGAATATTTTTATATTCTTTTGAAGCATTTGATAGGTTTAAGAAATCGATACTATCTTTAAAGTATTCAGAAGTTACTTTAAGAATCTCTTTTTGTATGTTCATTTTATATTTAGTTTAGTAAAGCATATTGGCTAACCATTTAACAATGCGCTGTTATATGGTTAGCCAATATCTATTTTTATAAACTAAATGTCAATAAGTATAAATACCTATTTTTTCATTTCAATTTTTGAGTTACTTTTATTTAAAAGTTCTAAATAATCTTCAGTTTTAAAAACTTTATTACTAAATCTTGAAGTTCTATTTTTTCCTTCACTTTGTCTTACAATAGATCTAGCATAACGTCTAATTTCATCTTTACAAGTTAAAATTATACCAGGTATTGGTGTGCTTTTTCCATTTTCATCTTTTGCTACCATTGTAAAATATGAAGAATTACAATGTTTTGTTTCACCTGTTCTAATGTTTTCAGATTCTACACGTAAACCTACTACCATAGAAGTTCTACCTGTATAATTTACAGAAGCTTTTAAGGTTAGTAGTTCGCCAACTTCAATAGGGTTTAAAAAGTCTACTTTGTTAACAGAAGCAGTAACACAATAATTACTAGAATGTTTAGATGCACAAGCAAAAGCTATTTGATCCATTAGATTTAGAATATGCCCACCATGAATTTTTCCACTAAAATTAGAGTGAGAGGGTAGCATAAGTTCTGTAATAGTTAATTGAGACTCTTCTATACTTTTAAATTTCTTAATCATCTTTTGTGTTTTTACTTCTAAAATGTGGAGAGTCTTCTTGTTCTACTTTAGTAACAAAATATTTTGTATCACCTAACCAAAAGAAAGTAGCATAACGTTCTTTATAAGTTAGTTTTACATATCTTCCTTGATATTTTTGCAAGTTTTTAATAACTTCTTCTTCCTTTTCTTCAACAGAAAAAGTGAAAATTTGAGCACCAGAAATTCCTTGGCTTATTTCTCCTTCCCAAGTTTTTACTAGAACACCTTTTCTACTAATTTTTATTAACTCCCCAGATCTAACACCTGTACTATAGGTAACAAAATAAATAAAAAGATAATATAAGATAGTTAGTATAATTGCGCTACTAACTAAAACGCCAAGAATTTTTTTCATTTTCCAAAAATACAAATCTAATTTTTAGTAAATGTTTAATTCTTTAGCATTTATTTTTCCTTTTCAACCGCTGTTTTTTCCTTTTGAAGTCTTTTTTGTTGTGTAAAGTACATATAATCAGTTTCTTTACTTTGTAAAGAGCTTTTGTTTAAAGCTTATAATTATTTTTTTATTCTCTATAATCATTTTCAACTCAAACTAATTATAAAGTAATTTTTAATCTTAAAATGAATTATTAATACAAACTAAAATCAACCAATTATGAAAAAAAACTACATTTTTAAATCTTTATTATTATTAATCCCTGTTTCTGCATTTGCTCTAATGTCTCTTTCTAGTGGAAGAAATGGTAGTTATTCTAGCTCTCCAGGAGATGGTAATACTTGTAGTGCTTGCCATAGTGGCGGCAATTTTAGTGCATCTTTAAATATAGACGCTTCTTCTATACCAACTTCTGGTTATGAGTTAGGAAAAGAATATACAATTAATGTTACACAAAGTTCAACTTCTAATAGAAACGGATTTCAACTTACAGCAGAACAAACTAATAATTCTAAAGCTGGTTCTTTTATTGCAGGGTCTAATTCTAAAGTTGTTAATGGTAATACTCATATAACACACACAAATCCTAATAGTAAATCTTGGTCTGTAAAATGGAAAGCTCCTACAACAAACCAAGGAGAAATTAAATTTTATGCAGCTTCTGTTGCAGGAAATGGAGCAGGAATTAGTGGAGATCAGGTTGTTTCTGCAACTTCAGAATCTTTTAATGTGTTGGGTATTTCTGAAGCAAAACGATTAAATTTTGAAATGTTTCCCAACCCAACATCAGACAATTTAACAATACAATTACCTTCTGGTGCAGAAGAAGCAAATGTAGAATTTTATGATTATGTTGGTAGGTTAGCTTTATCAAAAAAAATAACAAGTAGTAATAATAAAATTGCAGTTAGCAATTTAAGTAGAGGTATTTATATTTTAAAAGTTATTTCAGAAGATAAAATTGGAAGTCAAAAATTTGTAAAAAATTAAAAAATATTTTTTTAAAAATAGAAGCCGATTGTATTTAATACAATCGGTTTTTTTTGTGAGCATTTTAGAGTAAATTTGTACACTTCAAAAAAGCAGAAAAATGAATTATATTTTATTTGATAGTGATGTAAGACAATCATTATTACCATTTACTTACACTAGACCAGTTGCAGATATTAGAATAGGGATTTTAACAATAAGAGAAAAGTGGGAAAAGCATTTAGGTTTAACCACAACAACTATAACAGAGGAGTATTTAGAAGAAAAATACCCAATGGTAGAAATGGATGAGAACGTTTTAATTAACGCCTCTTTTTGTCCTACAGAATCTTTAGTAGAAAAAGTAAAAAATCTTTCTAAAAATGAAGCTATTTTTAAAGGAGAAGATGTAATTGCTTTTTATACATCAGATAGTCAAGATGAAGTAAATTTTGATGATTATACTCAAATTGAATTTGAAGAAGAATTAATTCAAATAAAACATACTTGGGATATTTTTACCCATAATGGAAAAGCTATTCAACTAGATTTCGATTTAATTACAGAAGACAGAACTTCTGAACCAATACCAGAAGGCGTACAAGTTATTAATAAAGAAAATATTTTTATTGAAGAAGGAGCAGAGGTAGTTTTTGCAACTTTAAACGCATCTGAAGGACCAATTTACATTGGTAAAGATGCTTTGGTTATGGAAAGAAGTTCTATACGTGGGCCTTTTGCAATGTGCGATAATGCTGTGGTTAAAATGGGAGCAAAAATATATAAAGACACTACAATTGGGCCATATTCTAAAATAGGTGGTGAAGTTAGTAATTCTGTAATATTTGGTTATTCTAGTAAAGGGCACGATGGTTATTTAGGGAATTCTGTATTAGGAGAATGGTGTAATTTAGGAGCAGATACTAATAATTCTAATCTAAAAAATAATTATGCAGAAGTTAAATTATGGGATTATGAAACAGGACGTTTTGCTAAAACAGGTTTACAATTTTGTGGTTTAATGATGGGAGATCATTCTAAATGCGGAATTAATACAATGTTTAATACCGGAACAGTAGTTGGTGTTAGTGCAAATCTTTTTGGTAGTGGTTTTCCAAGAAATTTTATACCTTCTTTTAGCTGGGGTGGCGCTTCTGGTTTTACAGTGTTTCAAATGAATAAAGTAACAGAAGTTGCTACGGCAGTTTTAAAACGTAGAGGTTTATCTTTTGAAGAAGTAGATCAAAAAATTTTAGATCATATTTTTGAAGAAACAAAACAATATCGTAATTATTAATACTTTAGTTTCTTAATAATTTAAAATAAAAAAGCCAAAATGAATTTTCATTTTGGCTTTTTTATTGTTTGCTTTAAAAGCGATTTTAGTTTCTTTCTACAATACTACCAGAACCAACAGATTTACTGTCTATATGTTTTGGGTTTCCTTTATAGTATACACTACCAGAACCAACTAGTTTTGCATTAATTTTATTTTTAACAGTAGTTTTAATGCTACCAGAACCTGCAATAGTAGCGTTTAATTCATCTGTAATTAAATCATAAGCTCTTATGCTTCCAGAACCTGCTATAGAACATTTTAATTCGTTTGTATTTCCTTTTAAGTCTATATTGCCAGAACCACCAATGTTTGTACTAACAGTATCAGAGTCTATTTTTAAATCTATATTACCAGAACCACCTAAACTTACGCTAAAGTCATTTGCTTTTATGGTTTCTTTACTTGTAATATTACCAGAACCACCCAATGCAACACTTTCTATATCTTTAAAACTAACTGTAACAGTTAATCTTTTTGTTGTTCTAATATTTGTATTTTTTTTGTATTTAATTTTTAAAGTTCCTCCGCTAACTTCTGTTTCTATATAAGGAATAATGTTTTCTTCACCTTCAATAGTAATTTTTCCTTCTTTGCCTTTTACAAGAACAACATCAAAAGAACCACCAGCAGCAACTCCATTAAAGTTATCTGTTGTTCTGTTTACTGAAATTACATTACCGTTTCCTTTAATTTTTTTACTATTTCCAAACCAACTTTGTGCATTAATAGAAAATGTAAATGTTAGAAGTATAATTGTAAATACTGTTTTTTGAAGTTTCATTATATTTATTTTTTTTGGTTGATTTTAGTTTTCTTGAATTCTAACACTTCCGTATTGAGAATTTACATTTAAGGTTGAATTGGTTTTTCCTTTACCGTATTTTCCTTCGTAATATTTTTTAGTAGATTTAGAAATACTTTTAAAAAATTCAATTTTATCATCGTCTCTTTTAAAACCACTGTATTGTAAATCTATTTCAAAATTAAAAGAATTTTCGCTTTCTACACCAATTTTAATACCTGTGTACTGCCCTGTAATTTCTACGTTGTCAAAACCTTTTATTAGGTTTTTAATAGTTAAAGAGCCATAATCTGTATCTACAACTAATTTTTTTCTAACTGTTCCAAAACGAAGTGATACATAGTCTGAGTTTCCAATAATACTTTCAACATCATTTACAGTAATAGAACCATAATCTAAATTATAATCTATACTACCAGCTTTAACAAACTTTATGGTAGAGTAATCTGCATTTAATTTTATGTTTTCAGAATTGTCTATTGTTAATTTAGAATAATCAATATTTATATCTCCACTTTTCATAAAAGCGATAGAAGAAGAAGAGCAATAATCTAAATTAATATTGTTATTAGAAGCAGATAATTCTCCAATAGAAATTTTACCATAATCGCAATTAATAGCAGCTTTACCAGATAAGTTTCCTAAATAAATACTACCATAATCGTTATCTAAATCAACAGAATTTGTTTTTGGCATTTTAACAATGTAGTTTATTTTGTAGTTGGTGTTTTTACTTTTTCCAAACCAAGACCAATTACTTTTCTTTTCTCCAAAAATTGTTTCTGCTTGTACTAGAGAAGAACTTGCATTAAATTCAATTTTAATAGAGTTTAATTTGTCTTCAACTTCATCTAAATCATCACCTTTTACAGTAATTATAACTTGTATTTCTACACGGTTTTTATCCCAAGTTGTAATATTTAAGTCTCCATACTTATTATCTATATCTAATTTAGCATTAGAATTTACAGAATATTCTTTTTTAATTGTTTTAGATTTTTCATGTTTTTTATCACCAGTATTTGCATTTGTAATAAATGGAAATAAGAGTAATAAAAAGGTAATTTTATATATAGATTTCATCTTGAATATTATTAGGGTTTTTAATTTGATCTATTTGTTTTAAAGTGCTTTCTAAAATATCTAAGCGTCTTTGGTAATTTTTAATCATTGCACTAATAACGCTTTTGTGTTTTCCGTTTTTAGTAAGTTCATGCACAAAAACTTTATAATTATCTTCTAATTCTTCTAGTTCGTCTAAAGCATTTTCTATAATAGTTTCTGTTTCTAAACTTCTGTTTTTCTCTAAAGTTTTAATTTCTTGGTTAATTGTTGAAACAAAATAGCTTTGAACTTCTTCCATTTTAGGCGAAACATCTGCTAAGTCTAATTGTCTTTTTTGATGATTACTACCTAACCAAAACCCTAAAACTAAAACAACAGATGCCGCTACACTTAACCATTTCCAAGAGGTTTTTTGTTGCTTTTTAGGCGTATTTAGTTTTCTTTCAAAACGTTCTAAATGTCCTGTGCTAGGAGTTTTAAAATCGAATTCATTTTCAGAAAAGAAATTTTGTAATTTATCTTCCATATGCTTGTTTTTGTATGTTTTCTGCAAGTAAAACTTGCTTTAATTTCTTTTTTGCTCTAGAAACGGTTGTTCTTACATTCTCATTTGTGTATTCTAAAATCTGAGAAATTTCTTCATAATCATAACCCTCTATTAAATGTAAGTTTAAAATTATTCTGTAACTTTCTTTTAAACTTTGTAAACAATTTAAAACGTTGTTTGCTTTTAAACCTTTACAATCAAAAGCTTCCTCTTCAATTTCATCATTAGGAATTACTTCCATTTTAACTTCTTGATATCTATTGTTTTTCTTTAACTGAGTTAAGCTCTTATTAATTACAATTCTTTTTAACCAAGCACCAAACGTTACTTCACCTTTATACATATGCATTTTGGTAAAAACCGTTAAAAAGGCTTCTTGCATTAGATCTTCTGCTTCAAATTCATCTTTTAAAATACGGTAAGCTGCATTGTACATTGCATGATAGTAGCATTTGTACAATTCTAGCTGCGCATTTTTATCTTGCTTTTTGCAGCGCTCTAAAAGGTTGGTTATATGTGGTTGATTTGTTTCCAATAAAATGGTTCTATTCTAGAGACAAATTAGTTTTTAATTTGTGACACTTTTAAGAAAAATAAAAGTAAACTTTTTAAAATGAAGTGTTTTAAGTTTTTTTTAGAGAATATTTTGCACAAAAAAAATCTCAAGCTTTCACTTGAGATTTTTTAAATTGTATTTTATTCTAATTAGTTTACTGTAAAAGGTACACCTACATAAGTGTCTTCCCAAAGTAATCCTAAAGCAGCACCAGTATCTTTTAAATCATCAAAAGTAATTGTAAAAGATTCAATTTTCATTGGCATTGTTTGTACTTGTGTAGAAACTTTTGCAGCTACTTTAGTTTCATCCCATTTTTTTGGAGTTCCCCAATTTGTTGCATCAGCATAAAAAATTACATCCCAAGAAGTTTTATTTGGTATTGTATACAAAGCGTATGTTCCTGCTTTTAAATCTTTACCACCTACTTTTACATCTTTACTAAAAGTAATTTTTGTGTTTTGGTTTGCACCAGTTCTCCAAACTTTACCAAAAGGAATTAATTCTCCAAAAATAGCTCTTCCTTTCATACTTGGTCTAGAAAACTCTACAGTTACATCTGTAAAACCTACAGTTTGTACAATTTTAGAAGCAGGACTTGCTTGTGGTTTTTTTTGAGCAGTTGCAGAAAATGTAATAGCAAAAACAAATAAACTTAATAGTATTTTTTTCATGATATTTTTATTTTAATTTATTCAAAATTACGATTTCAAAAAACGCTAAATGTTAACAAAACCTTAAAATAAAGCAATGTATCTTTGTCTTTTAAATAAAAAAATGAAAAAATATATTTCTGAGTTTATAGGAACTTTTTCTATGATTTTTTGTGGAACAGGAGCAATGACTGTTAATGAAGTAACTGGTGGAGAAGTAACACATGTTGGTATTGCTATTACTTGGGGCTTAATTGTTATGGCGATGATTTATGCTTTTGGAGAAACTTCTGGAGCGCACTTTAATCCTGCAGTTACAATTGCTTTTGCGTATGCTAAAAAGTTTTCTTGGAAAGAGGTTCCTAAATATATAATTGCTCAAATTTTAGGAGCTTTTGCTGCGAGTTTAATTTTATGGTTTTTATTTCCTGAAAGCGAAAACCTAGGAGCTACTTTACCAACAGTAGATGTTTGGCGCGCTTTTGTATTAGAACTATTATTAACTTTTTTCTTAATGTTAGTAATTATTAATGTTTCTACAGGAAGTAAAGAAATGGGAATTATTGCAGGAATTGCAGTTGGTGCAGTAGTTTTATTAGAAGCTATGTTTGCTGGTCCAATTACAAATGCATCTATGAATCCTGCACGATCAATTGCACCAAATATTGTTTCTGGTAATATTGAAGGACTTTGGCTATATATTTTAGCACCAATTTTAGGAGCACTTTTGGCGGTAGTTTCATGTAAATTAATAAAAGAAGAAAATTGTTGTAGTAATGAAGAATGTTAGTGTTTTAGGTTGTGGTTGGTTAGGGAAACCATTGGCAACGTCTTTTTTAGAAGATGGTTATTTTGTAAAAGGTTCTACAACTTCTGAAGATAAAATAGAGATTTTAGAAGCTTTAGATATTGAAGCACATATTGTAAATATTTCTGAATTTGAAGAGTTTGATTCCTTTTTAGAAACAGATATTTTAATAATAGCAATTACTTCTAAAGATGTAGATGGTTTTGAAAGTTTAATTTCTCAAATACAAGAATCTACTGTACAGAAAGTTATTTTTATTAGTTCTACATCTGTGTATCCTAGAATTAATAAAGTTATGACAGAAGATGATGCCGTTATAAAAAATCCGTTAGTAGAAATAGAGAATTTATTTAAAGAAAACACTTTTTTTGAAACTACAATTATTCGTTTTTCTGGTTTATTTGGTGGAGATAGACACCCAGCAAACTGGTTTAAAAACGGAAAGAAAATACCGCAACCAAAAGGTTTTGTAAACATGATTCATAGAGATGATTGTATCGAAATTATTCATGCAATAATTGCTCAGAATTGTTGGAATACTATTTTTAATGCATGTTCTAATCATCATCCAACTAGAGAAGAATTCTATGTAAATGCAAGAATTAGTAAAGGTTTAGATGCTCCTGTTTTTGAAGAAAACGAGAATTATGAATGGAAAATTATAAGTTCTAAAAAATTACAAAATGTTTTAGATTATGAATTTATTCATGATAATCTAATGAAAATTTAGGCAACTGTATTATTAGCTATATTTTCTCTTTCTTAAGTAGTTAAAACCAAAACCAAAAACAAATAGTAAAATTAGCGGTAAAACTACATTTAAGAATTGCCAATAAGTACGTTCTTTAAAAGCTTTTTGTTTATCTAACATTCTTATTTGTAAAGATTTATTTCTAAGATTAATTAAACCAGAATCGTCTAATAAATAATCTACAGAATTTAGTAAAAAATCTTTGTTTCCAAATTCTTGATTCGTCCATTTATCTCTAGCTAAATCGTAAGGTTGGTCTTTTAAAATTTGATTTTTACCAATATCACCATCAGCAATAATTACCATTTTATTTTCTTTAGATTTTTCTTTAAAAAGAGAAGTTTCAAAAGGTTTTACTCTGTCTTTGTAAGCAGATTTAAATTCACCTTCCAATAAAACAGCAAATAATTGGTTTCCGTTATTATAATTACTCTCTATTACTTCCTCTGCAATAGATTGTAGTTCTATAATTTTTGGAGTTCCCACTTTCTGGGTTAACAAAGAACTAACTAATAAAGGTGTTTTTTTAATGTTGTTTTTTAAAGTATCTATTTGATTTACAAATTGTAATCTTACAGGAGAAACATTTTTTGTAATAGCATTATTTGGGTTTCCGTTTACTAAAGGATGATAAAACCAATCTAAATTTTTAAACTGTGGTTGGTTACCAACTTGCCCAGTTGCAACAGGTATTTGTGCTGCATATAAATCTTTAATTAAACTGGTATTTATTCTAACTCCGTAAGAAAAAAGTAAATTAGTTAAACCTAAATCTCTAGGGTAAGCTAACATTTTACCATTATTACCTAAACTATCTTGGTCTGCTTGCACATTGTCTAACATCCATAAAGTTTTACCACCATTTGTAATAAATTGGTCTAAAACAAATTTTTCTTTTTCACTAAATTTTTCTGTAGGTTTTGTAATAATTGCTAAATCTAAATTAGATAAATCCTTTAAAGTTTCAGGTGCATTTGTTGAAACAGAGTCTAAAGTAAATTTAGCTAATCTGTATTTCTTAGCTACTTCACTTAAAAAACTATATTGATATATGTCTGCCAACTCTCCATTACCAGTAAGTATAGCAACTTTTTTACGTTGTTTCTGGTTGATAGAATTTATTGCATTAGAAAAACTATATTCCAAATTTTCAATAGCTTTTTGTAATTGCTCTTCTTGCGATGCCACAATAGAAGTTGGTAATAAAGAAACAATTTCTATTTTGTTACCTAAATTAACTTCTGCCCAAGGAAAAATAATAGCTTCAGACAATTTACCATCTTCTTCAACGGTTAATTGACTAGGCATCATCCCTTTTTTAATCAATGCTTCTCGTTGATTATCTGGGTTTTCAAAATTGATTTTTATTTTTGAATTCTTTGCTGCTAATTCTTCTAAATATTGACGTGTTTCTACCTGCAGTCTTTTAAATTCTGAAGGAAAATCGCCTTCTAAATACACATTTATAAAAAGATTTTTATCAACCTTAGAAATAATGCTTTTAGTAGTTTTAGATAAAGTGTAACGTTGGTCTGCTGTTAAATCGAATCTTTTGTAAAAAGATTGATTTATAAAGTTTAGCGCAACTAAGGCTAATATTAAAACAGCGGTTTTTTTAATTTTCTTATTCATTTTCTAAACGTGTTTTAGTAATGAATAAAAAGAAAACGGTAACACTTAAAAAATAAACAATATCTCTAGTGTCTATAACTCCTCTAGAAATACTTTTATAATGCTCATTAATACCTATTTTTTTTATAATTAAATTATTGTTTAGAGAATTAGAAATTGCATCAAAACCATAATATAAAATAAAGGTTATAAATACAGCTAAAATAAAAGCTACAATCTGGTTTTTAGATAAAGTAGATGTAAATAAACCAACAGCTGTGTAAGTAGATGCTAAAAACAACAACCCTAAATAAGAGCCTATTGTTGTGCCAAAATCTAAATTACCAACAGAACTACCTAGTTGGTAAACTGTATATACATATGTAAGTGTTGGTATTAAAGCAACTGTAACTAATAGTAGTGATGCCCAAAATTTTCCTAAAACTATTTGCCAGTTAGAAATTGGTTTTGTTTTTAGAAGCTCTATGGTTCCGTTACTAAATTCATCTGCAAAACTTTTCATAGTTATGGCAGGTATTAAGAATAAAAATACCCAAGGTGCTAGAAAGAAAAACGGATTGATATCTGCAAAACCAGCATTTAAGATGTTGAAATCATCTTTAAAAACCCATAAAAATAATCCGTTTATTAACAAGAAAACGCCAATTACCAAATAGGCAATTGGACTTGCAAAAAACGAGTTGAATTCTTTTTTTAAAATTGCGAACATTCTATAAATGCTAATTTGCTGTTTTAGTTTTCTTTCTTAAAAATGTAAGTTTTTCTAACTTCCAAATTTATAAATACGGTTATCTTCTATTGCTTCATCTCTTCTTTCTGGTTGTAAAACAAAAAGATATTTTTCTAATAACGCAATAGATGCAGTATTATTTTGATGTGTAAAGGCTTCAATGTTTTTTAAGTTTAAAGTCATAATACTAAAGTCTAAAACTTTATTCATTGCTTCACTCATATATCCTTCATCCTGAAAATCTGGATTTACTTCATAACCAACTTCTGCAAAATTATTTTCTAAATCTATTCTATGAAGAGAAATAGTTCCAATAAGTTGGCCAGTACTTTGTAATTCTAATCCCCAAAAAATACGATTCTCGTTTGTAAATTCTTTTAAACAAGTATCTATAAAAGCTTCTGCTTCACTTAAGTTTCTTGGTGTTTCTCTTGTAATAAATTCGTTAATTTCTTTGTTAGAACGTAATCTAAAAATTGGTTTAACATCATCAAAATTTAATTGACGTAAGTTTAAACGATCTGTTGCTAATTCTGGGAAAGTTGAAAAAGAAAATTCTTGCATTTATATTTAATTATTGTTATTTTATTATTTTAAGCTTACTTTTTTATCTACACTCCAAGCAGCTGGTTTATCGTTAAAGAAAACCTTTGTTTTTGCCCAAACATCTTTAAAAAGATCAGAGTTTCTATAGTTTTCTAAATCTTGTTCTTCATTCCAATAAGAATATGTGAAAAAGATATCGGCATTATTTTTATCTTGGTATAATTCTAATAATTGGCAACCTTTAGAGGCTCTAATAAATTCTTTTTTTTCTTCAAAAATTGATAAAAAAGTAGGTATATGTTCTTGATGAAAACTCATCTTTACAATTCGTACAAACATGCGTTAATTTAAAGTGGTAAATTCTTCTTTGGGTTCATCTATAAAATCTATAGTTACAGTATCTCTATATTCTAAACCAAGTAAAGAACATGCGCCACCAACTGTATCTAAATTACTTCTATAAATGGCTATTTCTATATATTCAGCAGAATTAAAAAGAGCTAATTTATGCCCTTCATATTGCTGATTGCTATAAGCACTATTGCTTGCAACTTCATTATATTTACTAAAAATTTTAGAAAACGAATGTTTCTTTGCGTTTAGCTTAAAATTTCTTTTTTTTCCAATTTCTTGAAACATTTTTTTACTAATATTGGTAATTACGTTTCCATAATTATCAATATAAATGATGCCACCAATTATTTGGTTTTGCTGTTGGTTTACTTTTGGTTGAATTTCAACATTTGTTTTAAACTCTTGAATTTCTTTTCCAATAACCGTTAAATTTCCACCTCTGGCAATAAAACAAGCAACTTGCACAAATACATCTAATACCGGAAAACTACTTTCTATTCTATCATGAATATTAATTTCTACAATTTTTGTAGGTTTAATTTCTGAAGCAATCATAGAAATAATACCGTTATCTGGACACACAAAAAAATGACCATCTAATTCTAAAGCAATATGTTTATTTTCTTCACTTAATTCAGAATCTACACCAACTATATGTATCGTTCCTTTAGGAAAACTTTTGTAAGAATTCTTTAAAATGTAAGCAGTCTCTGTAATGTTAAAAGGAGAAATTTCATGTGTAATGTCTACAATTTTAGCATCAGAAAGTTCAGAATATATTGCCCCCTTAACAGCGCCAACAAAGTGATCTTTTGTGCCAAAATCTGTGGTTAAAGTAATTAGAGACATTAATTTTATAGCTGTTAATTAAATGTGTAAAAAATGTTGATTATTTTACGCAAATCTAATCATTTTAGAAATTTAATTCGCTATTTTTAGTTGAAATAAAATTGATAAAAATCTATAAAAAATAAACATTTGAACGAACGAATTATAGAGTTAGAAGAAATCAATCCAAAAGACTTTTTTGGAGCGCATAATAGCACAATAGAGCAGTTAAAAACCTATTTTCCTAAAATAAAAATTGTTGCTCGAGGTTCTAAAATGAAAATTTACGGAGAACCAGAGCTTTTAGATGAGTTTGAATTACGTTTAGAGCGTTTAATAAAATATTACAATCGTTATAATAAGTTAGACGAAAATAGTATTGAACGCATTTTAACATCTAACGGAAATGAAGAAAAAACTTCTGCATCTAAAAAAGCAAAAGATATTTTAGTGCATGGTGTTGCTGGTAGATTGATAAAGCCACAAACAGAAAACCAACGTAAAATGGTTGCTTTAATGGCAAAGAATGATATGCTTTTTGCTGTAGGGCCTGCAGGAACAGGAAAAACATATACAGCTGTTGCTTTGGCTGTAAAAGCTTTAAAAGAAAAAGAAGTTAGAAAAATAATTTTAACAAGACCAGCAGTAGAATCTGGAGAAAATTTAGGTTTTTTACCTGGAGATTTAAAAGAAAAACTAGACCCTTATATGCAGCCTTTATATGATGCATTAAGAGATATGATTCCGCATGAAAGATTAGAATCTCACTTAGAAAAAGGAATTATACAAATTGCTCCTTTGGCATTTATGAGAGGTAGAACCTTAGACAATGCATTTGTAATTTTAGACGAAGCACAAAACACCACACACAATCAAATGAAAATGTTTTTAACCAGAATGGGTAAAAGTGCAAAGTTTATTATTACAGGAGATCCTGGGCAAATAGATTTACCAAGAAAACAAGTTTCTGGTTTAAAAGAATCTTTACTAGCTCTTAAAGATATTGATGGTATAGCACAAGTATTTCTAGATGATAAAGATGTAGTAAGACATAAATTGGTTAGAAAAATTATTTCAGCTTATAAAAGTATAGAAACAGAATAATGAAAATTGAAAAAGACAGTTTAGGTTTACAAGACTATTTTTACATTGGCTATTTATACCTTATTATTTTAGGAATTGTAAGTGATGCTATTTTCTACGGAATTTTTGGAGTTTCATATTTAAATTATACAACTATTTTAGATGCCTTAATTTCTCCAATAAGTTTATTGGCTAATAATTGGATATTATCTCTGTTTTTACTTTTTATGTTTGGTTTAATGTATTTATATCTTACTAGATGGATGCCAAAGTTGTACAAGTTTTTAAGAGTTAAAAAGTGGTATCAAAAAATATACAATATAGAAAAATGGGACAAAAGATATGAGAAGTTAGGAGAAAAGAAGAATCTAATACCTGGTTTAATGTTTTTATTTTTCTTACTTTTTATATCAATGAGAACTGGTATGGGTATTGGTATGAAACATAAATACCAAACAAGAGAAATTACACCTAATTATACACTTGTATTTAAAGACAACCAAAGATTAGATGTTCGAAAAATTGGTCAAAATTCGGCATATTTTTTCTATTTTATTCCAGGAGAAACAGAAATAACAGCAACACCAATTACAGATAATTTAAAACAAATAAAACGTTTAAAAAAGAAGAAAAAATAACTTTTTAAAACACTATTTTTGCAGCAACAAACAACACAATTATAATGAATACAATTAACGAAACTAATTTTAAGTTTCCCAACCAGAAGTCTGTTTACAAAGGTAAAGTAAGAGAAGTTTATAATATAAATGACGATCTTTTAGTAATGATTGCAACAGATAGATTATCTGCTTTCGATGTTATTTTGCCACGTCAGATTCCTTTTAAAGGACAAATTTTAAATCAGATTGCAACAAAAATGATGAATGATACAGCAGATATTGTTCCTAATTGGTTACTTGCAAATCCAGATGAAAATGTAGCAGTTGGTTATTTATGCGAGCCATTTAAAGTAGAAATGGTTATTAGAGGTTATATGTCTGGGCATGCAGCTAGAGAATATAAAGCAGGTAAAAGAGTTTTATGTGGGGTAGAAATGGCAGAAGGTTTACAAGAAAACGATAAATTTCCTAATCCTATAATTACGCCTTCTACAAAAGCAGATAATGGAGACCATGATGAAGATATAACAAGAGAAGAAATTTTATCTAAAGGTGTTGTTTCTGAAGAAGATTATTTAGTTTTAGAAGATTACACAAGAAAATTATTTAATAGAGGAACAGAAATTGCTGCTAAAAGAGGTTTAATTTTAGTAGATACTAAATATGAATTCGGAAAAACAAAAGACGGTAAAATTGTTTTAATTGATGAAATTCATACACCAGATTCTTCAAGATATTTTTATGCTGAAGGGTATCAAGAAAGACAAAGCAAAAGAGAATCTCAAAAACAATTGTCTAAAGAATTTGTAAGACAATGGTTGATAGAAAATGGTTTTCAAGGAAAAGACGGACAACAAATTCCTGAAATGAATGATGAAAAAATCATTGAAATTTCTAACAGATATATAGAGTTATATGAACAAATTACTGGAGAAACTTTTGTAAAAGCTTCAACAGAAAACGTAATGGATAGAATAGAAAAGAACGTGAATTCTTTTTTATCAAAATAAAAAAACAAACAAAATGATTATAGAACCAAGAACAAGAGGGTTTATCTGTTTAACTTCACACCCAACAGGTTGTGAACAAAATGTTATAAATCAAATAGAATATATAAAATCTAAAGGAAAAATTGAAGGAGCTAAAAAAGTATTAGTTATTGGTTCTTCTACAGGTTTTGGTTTAGCATCTAGAATTACAAGTGCATTTGGTTCAGATGCAGCTACAATTGGTGTTTTCTTTGATAAGCCAGCAACAGAAGGTAGACCAGGTTCGCCAGGTTATTACAACACTGCAGCTTTTGAAAAACATGCAAATGAAGCAGGTTTATATGCAAAAAGTATAAACGGCGATGCTTTTTCTAATGAAATTAAAGAGCAAGTTGTAAACTTAATTAAAGAAGATTTAGGTAAGATAGATTTAGTAATTTACAGTTTAGCTTCACCAGTTAGAACACATCCAAACACAGGAAAAAGATATAAATCTGTTTTAAAACCTATAGGAGAAGTTTTTACAAATAAAACAGTAGATTTTCATACAGGAAAAGTATCAGAAATTTCTATAAATCCTGCAGAAGGAGAAGATGTAGAAAATACAATTACTGTAATGGGTGGTGAAGACTGGAAAATGTGGATGGATGCTTTAAAAGCAGAAAACTTACTTTCTGAAGGAGCTACAACAGTTGCCTATTCTTATATTGGCCCAGAAGTAACAAAGCCAGTTTATAGAAATGGTACTATTGGTGCAGCAAAAGATCATTTAGAAGCTACAGCTTTTACAATTACAGACGATTTAAAATCTATTGGAGGTAAAGCATTTGTTTCTGTAAACAAAGCATTAGTAACACAAGCAAGTTCTGCAATTCCTGTAATTCCTTTATATATTTCTTTATTATATAAAATAATGAAGGCAAAAGGAATTCATGAAGGTTGTATAGAACAAATTCAGCGTTTGTATAGCGAACGTTTATTTGGTGGAGATTTAGCATTAGACGAAAAAGGAAGAATTAGAATAGACGATTTAGAAATGCGTGAAGATGTGCAAGCAGAAATTGCAGAACTTTGGAAAAATGCAACTTCTGAAAACTTACCAGAAATAGGAGATTTACAAGGTTATAGCGATGAGTTTTTTAGCTTGTTTGGTTTTAAAGTTCCGGGAGTAGATTATGATAAAGATGTAAATGAAGTAGTTAAAATACCTAGTGAAAACTAGAATTTAATTATTTTTTAAAAGAAGAAATAAATCTTTTTTTTATAAATTTAAAAGTACCTCACAATTCTAAATTGTGAGGTATATTTTTTATATTTAATAAATTTTTAAAAGAATGAAGGCAGTAACTATAAAACAACTTAAAGATGAATTATCTCATAAATCTGCAGCAGATTTAAAAGAGTTGTGTTTGCATTTAGCTCGTTTTAAAAAAGAAAATAAAGAATTACTTACCTATTTATTATTTGAATCTCATGACGAAGAATCTTTTATTCAAACAATAAAAGAAGAAGTAGATGTGCAGTTTGAAGAAATAAATACAAAGAGCTTTTTTTACATTAGAAAAAGTGCTAGAAAAATTTTAACTTCTATAAAAAAACACATTCGCTATTCTAAAAAGAAAGAAACAGAAGTAGAGTTATTACTCTACTATTGTAAGAAGTTAAAAGAGTTTAGACCTTCAATAAAAAGAAGTACAAGATTACAAAGTGTGTTCGATACACAAGTAAGAATGATTAAAAAAGCAATTGAAAAATTGCATGAAGATTTGCAATACGATTTTCAATTAGAATTAAACCAATTGTTAGATAATGAATAAAGAAAGACCGGTTTTACCAAATTTAGTTAATGAAGGAACTACAGAAATAGAGCAGTTTCAGAATAATATATTAAGACCTATTATAAAAATGCAACATGCAATAATAATAGCGACTTTTAAAAGCCTACTTCAAAAAAGAAAGGTAGATTTTGCTGCTTTGCCAGATAAGAAAAAGAGAAGCAAGATTTCTGTTACTTTTAAAACAGATAATAATTACAAGAATATTATTTTAGGTTTAATTATTGGGCATTTTTCTATGGATGAATATGATATTTACAACAATAATTCATCAGAATTTAATAGAAGAATTTTACAGATGATTTCTCAAAGAATAAAAGATAGTATTGAAGAAATAGTACAAGGAAACTAATATTATTTCTAACTAGCATTTAACAAAAAAAAGAAACTATTCTAACAATTTAAAAACTAGTTTAGTTACAAATGTTTTTAAAAATAAAAATAAATTTGAAATAAATGAATTCAAAATTCTTTGATTCGAATACTTACTTTGTAGATGAAAAAGTTAATTATTTTAAATTTGAAAATTCTTACAAAGTATTTAATGATAAAGGAAATGAGGTAGGTTCTGTAAATCAAAAACTATCTTCAGGTCAAAAAGCAATTCGATTATTATTAAATAAAACAATGTTGCCTTTTTTGCTAGAAATAAAAGATACAACAGGAAATCTACAAGCATCTATAACTAGAGGTTGGACTTTCTTTATGTCATCAATTTGTATAGAAGATGCACAAGGAAATACCATTGGTACAATTAAACAGAAGTTTAAATTATTAAAACCAACTTTTAAAATTTACAATAAATCGGAAGAACTTGTAGCCGTTATTACTGGAGATATGAAAGCTTGGAACTTTCAAATAAATGATTCTTCTAATAAACAAATAGGTACAATTACTAAAAAATGGAATGGAGCTTTAAGAGAAGTTTTTACCACAGCAGATAAATATAAAGTAGATTTAAATACAGATTTTGCTAATGATTCTAATAAAATAATAGTTCTATCGAGTGCAATAACGCTAGATATAGTTTGGAAAGAAAGTAGGGGGTAATTTAAATAGAGTTAAATAAGTTGGTTTTTACTTGCTAAAAAAATATCTATCTAAGATTTCTTCAGTAAAAAAAGAAGTAAAAAAAAAGTCGTTGTATTTAATTACAACGACTTTTAATATTTATATGATTAATTTTATTTCTTTTGCTGTGCCATTAATTTTTTCTGATATTTTCCTTGTACAACATCTACAATTACTAAGACTGCTAAAACAAAATAGAAAGTAGTTTTACTCATTGGTACAATTTCTTCGCCAAAAAACTCAATATGAGCTAAATGGCCACCTTCTGTAACCAACATAATACCCACAATAAAAAGAATAAATAAACCTAATACTTCGTACATTCTGTTTTTTGATAAAAATGTAGAAATTTTATCTGCCATAATAAGCATTAATAAACCACTTATTACAATAGCAATTGCCATTACAATAAAAGCAGTTGTAGCGTCTTCTATTTCACTAGTAAGACCAATTGCAGCTAAAATAGAATCAAAAGAAAAAACCAAATTCATTATAACAATACTAGTAATAACGGCGTTAGAAGATTTTGTTCCTTTACCTGAAGCCATTTCATCAACATCAATACCTTTTGTACCAATCATATGCCAAATTTCTTTAATAGCTGTGTAAATTATAAAACCACCACCTAACAATACAATAATACTGTGTCCGTTAAATTTAAAGTGAATAATATCTTTAATTCCCCCAGATAAAAAAGAAAAAGGTTCTTGAAAAAGGTCTATAATAGAAACTAAAACAAATAATAAAACAATTCTTAATACAATTGCAATTAAAATTCCTGTTTTTCTAACTTTTTTCTGATCTGCAATAGGTGCTTTTTTAGATTCTAAAGAAATATAAAGTAAGTTGTCAAAGCCAAGAACAGCTTGTAATAAGACTAACATTATTAAGGTAAAAATAATTCCTAACATAGTTTTTAAATATTAATTAATTCAATTTTTTGAAGTTCAAATATATCTAAAGAAATTATAAATTGATGTGTTTTTTAAAATAAATACTTCCAAAGTATTCGTAAACTTACAAAGGCAATTAATATTGCAGTTGCCTTTTTTAATTGAATAGGGGTAAAGAAGTTGTTACTAATTCTGCTACCTATTTGGCCACCTATAAAAACGGTAAGTAATAAAATTGAAGTTAAATTCCAATCTATTATAAAATCTGGATTAGAATATTGCCCCAATAAACCAGCAATAGAGTTTACTAAAATAAAAAGACTTGCTGTAGCCGCTATTTTTTTAGGAGTATCCCAATTTGTAAGATGTAAAAGTGGCGCTAAAAAAATGCCACCTCCAATACCAACCATTCCAGAGATAAAACCAATAAATCCGCCAAAACTTATATTTTTAAGAGTTTTAGAATTGTTTTTATTTTCATTTGAAGAAACTATTTTTTTCGAAATCCACATGGTAATTGCAGCAAAAAGCAATGTAATGCCCAATAGTATAAAAAAAAGATGCTGACTTATTTTTAGTTTTCCTCCTAAAAAAGCAAATGGAATACTAAGCAAAACAAGCGGAATTACTTTTTTGAAATTTAGTTTTTTTTGTTGAATAAAGAAAAATACATTTCCAGATACCACAACAATATTACACAAAAGAGCAGTTGCCCTAATTTGTGTAAAAACGATTCCTGTAAGTGCTAAAATAGCTAAATAGCTAGAGCCACCACCAAAACCAACAGAAGAATATAGAATTGCAACTATAAAAAACAGCGAAATTAGATGCCAATTAGTTAAAATTGATTCAAAAATGATTTGAATATCCATAAAGCAAATATAATTTTCTATTTTTATATACCTTACAATCTATAAAAGTAATTATGAGCAATTATCACATTAAACATTTAGAAGAGTATTATCAAGTTTATAGAAAATCTGTTAGAGAGCCAGAAAATTTTTGGGAAGAAATAGCGGAAGAACACTTTATATGGAGAAAAAAATGGGATAAAGTTTTAGAATGGGATTTTTCTAAACCAGAGATAAAATGGTTTCAAGGGGCTCAATTAAATATTACAGAAAATTGTATTGATAGGCATTTGGCAACAAGAGGAGATAAAACTGCTATTTTATTTGAACCAAACAACCCAGATGAAGCAGCAGAACATATTACTTATAAAGATTTACATAAAAGAGTAAATCAGTTTGCAAATGTTTTAAAAGAAAACGGAATTAAAAAAGGAGATAGAGTATGTATTTATGTGCCAATGATACCTGAATTGGCAATTGCAACTTTAGCTTGTGCTAGAATTGGTGCTATTCATTCTGTAGTATTTGCAGGTTTTTCTGCAACAGCTTTAGCAACAAGAATAAATGATTCTGATTGCAAATTAGTAATTACATCAGATGGATCTTATAGAGGTGCAAAAACCATAGACTTAAAAGGAATTGTAGATGAAGCTTTAGAAAATTGTGCTTGTGTAGAAACTGTTTTAGTTGCAAAAAGAATCAATTCAGACATTAATATGAAAGATGGTCGTGATAAATGGTTACAACCTTTACTAGATAATGCATCTGAAGACTGTGAAGCAGAAATAATGAACGCAGAAGATCCTTTATTTATTTTATATACTTCTGGTTCTACAGGTAAGCCTAAAGGAATGGTGCACACAACAGCAGGTTATATGGTGTACACAGCCTATACTTTTAAAAATGCTTTTCAATATAGAGAAAATGATGTGTATTGGTGTACTGCAGATATTGGTTGGATTACCGGACATTCTTACATAGTTTATGGGCCTTTGGCAAACGGAGCAACTACAGTTATGTTTGAAGGTGTGCCAAGTTATCCAGATTTTGGGCGCTTTTGGCAAATTGTAGAGAAACACAAAGTAAATCAGTTTTATACAGCACCAACAGCAATTAGAGCATTGGCAAAACAAGGAACAGAATTGGTAGATAAATACGATTTATCTTCTCTAAAAGTTTTAGGCTCTGTTGGTGAACCAATAAATGAAGAAGCATGGCATTGGTATAATGACAATGTTGGTAAAAAGAAAAGTCCGATTATAGATTCTTGGTGGCAAACAGAAACTGGCGGAATTATGATTACACCAATACCTTATGTAACACCAACCAAACCAACCTATGCAACATTACCTTTTATAGGAATTCAACCAGCAATTTTAGATGAACAAGGAAACGAATTAAAAGGAAACCAAGTAGAAGGAAGATTGTGTATTAAGTTCCCTTGGCCAAGTATTGCAAGAACTATTTGGGGAAATCATAAACGTTATAAAGAAACCTATTTTTCTGCTTTTAATAATATGTATTTTACTGGAGATGGAGCCTTAAGAGATGAAGTTGGTTATTATAGAATTACAGGTAGAGTAGATGATGTAATAATTGTTTCTGGGCATAATTTAGGAACAGCACCAATAGAAGATGCAATAAATGAACATCCTGCTGTTGCAGAAAGTGCTATTGTTGGTTTTCCTCATGATGTAAAAGGAAGTGCTTTGTATGGTTACATTACATTAAAAGATGTTGGAGAAACAAGAGATCATGGTAATTTAAGAAAAGAAATCAATCAATTAATTGCAGATAGAATTGGGCCAATTGCAAAATTAGATAAAATTCAGTTTTCTGAAGGTTTACCAAAAACACGTTCAGGAAAAATTATGCGTCGTATTTTACGTAAAATTGCTTCTAATGAAATGGATAATTTAGGAGATACAAGTACATTGTTAAATCCAGAAGTTGTGCAAAGTATTATTGATAATAGATTGTAA
>CAXBIR010000050.1:0-23481 GCA_963975825.1 uncultured Polaribacter sp. | reverse complement strand
CATCGTCATTTTATAATTCATAAACCTTGGGGAATGATTTCTCAGTTTGTAAATCCTGCAAAACGCAAGAAAAAATTATTAGGAGATTTACACGATTTTCCTGAAGGAACTATGGCAATAGGGCGTTTAGATGTACCTTCTGAAGGATTACTTTTATTAACAACAGATGGTAAAGTTTCCGCAGAAATTAGATCTAATAAATTTGAAAAAGAATATTACGTTCAAGTAGATGGTTTAATTACAGAAAAAGAAATAATACAATTAAGAAATGGTGTAGAAATTGGTTTTAATGGTAAAAAATACATCACAAAACCAGGAAAAGCTTTTATTATTGAAGATCCTAAGTTTCCTCTAAGAAGTATGAAAATTAGAGATGAAAGACACGGACCAACAAGTTGGGTTTCTATTATAATTAGAGAAGGTAAATTTAGACAAGTTAGAAAAATGACTGCTGCTGTAGGTATGCCAACTTTACGTTTAATTAGAGTTAGAATTGGCGAAATAGAATTAGGTAATTTAGAAAATAGCGGCGTAAAAGAAGTTGATTCTCTTGTGTGATATTTGTCACACAAAAAGGCTAATTATCTTCTTAAATTTGTTGTATGAATAACTCTAATACAACTTTATATATAGTAGCTGCAATTATAGTTTTACATTTTATTTTAGGATTTGGTTTCCTTGTATATAAAATGACAAAAAAAAGAGAAAAATAAATATTTCTCTCCTTTTTAATTTAAAATTCAAATCCTAAATAGATTTGTAAAACTCTATTTTTTGGTTTGTCTTCATCATAAATATCACTTTCACCAATGTGATATCTTGCTCCTAAACTAACACCTGCATCACTTTTAAAACCTGCTCCTAAATTAACACCCCAATCAAAATTACTAGGTTCAAATTCTTTATTAGTATCATACAAAATAAAACCAGCATCGAAAGTTTCTTTATGAGATATTGAAAAACCAATTTGTGGACCAGCTTCTAAAAAGAAACTTTTAATAGGATAAAGCTTTAGCATTAATGGAACGTTTATATAATCTAACTTTTGTGTATAAGTACCACTATCATCTTCAATTTTATAACCTTGTTGTGAGTATAAAATTTCTGGTTGAATAGATAGAAATTTTCCAATGTAAGATTCTCCATAAATACCTACATGAAATCCGTGTAATTTTGAAGTTTCTGAAGTTCCATTGAAACTAACTGAAGAAAGATTATATCCTCCCTTAATACCTGCTGTAGCTTTATTTTTTCTGTCTTGTGCTTTTAACGAAAATATACTTATGATAATTAAAGCTGTTGTTAAAAATATTGTTTTCATCTTTTTACTTTTTTAAAAATTATTTTCCTCCATTTGCTTTTAAATCTGCTAAACATTGTGCATCTAACCTTGGTACTTGTCCGCCAGAAACCATGCTACCAATTCCTTGGCCAGTTTCTGCAGCCCAATACATTAAACAATCTTCTTCGGTACAATGTTTTGGATGATCTAAGTCTTCATGATCACTTTGTAAGTCGGTTCCTAAATTTGTTAATCCTAAAATATGTCCAAATTCATGATTAATAACTGAAGATTCTAATAAACTTCTTTCTGGTTCAAAAGCACTATTACTTAAACCTTGTATGGTTTCTTCATAAATAACAAAAGAAGTATTCCAATAAGCAGAACCTAAAATAGCACTAGAATTAGTGTCTTTAGAAGATTTACCATTTATAAACAGTACCCAAACAGTAATTGTAGAATTAGAATTGTATTGTGTTCTATTTTCTTTTTCTATAACTACAACTTCATCTAGAGTATAAATATTTTTACCTGTTGTTGGTATTTCTTTTTCTATAAACACTATCCCTTCTGGCTTAAATGTTCTTTCTGTAATAAAGTTTTTAAAATTATTTATTGCCGTTTCTGTAGGTTTAAAACCTTCTATAAAAGCAATTTCAATAATTATTTTTTTAAAAGTATTATCACTAAGTAAATCATTTGCAGAAGTACCTGTTGCTTGTCTATTACTTACAACATTTGTATTATTGTTATCTAAATTTTCTAAATTTTCTGTTGCAGATGTACATGAAAAAAGAAGACTACATACTAGAGTTACTTTTAAGAAAATATGTTTCATTTTACTTTATTTTTAAATATTACAACTGTTACATATGTTTTGCAACAGTTGTAATTTTATATTAACTACATCTAATTAGATATAATTTGTTAGTTTTAAATTATAATTTACTGAAAGTTAAAGTTATAGAAGCATCTGTTTTACTTTGTAATGCAATTATTGTGTTACTGTAAGAAGTAACAACCCAGTTATTATTTAAGGCACTTACACTATTACTACTACCAAAATTTATGTCTAGAAATACTGAAGTTTCTGAACTTACATTATAAGTACCTTCTATTTCAGATAATGTAGTACTTACATTATTTTTAGCAACTAATTTTAAATCGTTTGTAAATTCTATAGACCAATCTACATAATCTGTTGCTGTATTTACACCAGCAGTTATAAAACTATCTACTTTAAATTTTGTATTTGTTAAAATTGCTTCTACTTCTGCTGCCATTGTTTCAGCTTCCTCTTCTTCGTTTTCAAATTCTAAACATTCTGAAATTGCATTTTGAAATTCTGCATCACTGTTAATTTGTACAGAAGTGTTATTACTTGATGTTGCACTTATAGGATAGTTTACTTCAAATAATTCATCTGTATTTAAACTAGTCATAAAAGTATATAACTGTTTATTAGATTGTACTACAACAGTACCTGTTTGTTCTAAACCAACACTGTAAGTTAACATAGTTATCGGAAAATCTATGTCTATACATGAAATTGCATCTTTTCCTTCAGAAACTGCTTTTTCACATTCTTGGTTTAAAGCATCTAATTCAGACTGATTGTTAACTGTTACTTCTGTATAATTACTTGTTTTTACTTTTATTGGAAAGTTGAAAGAAACTGAATCGTTATCATCATTAAATTCTCCTAAAATATTTAATACTGCAGAAAAATCTAATTTACTAATTAATGTAATTTCTTGTCCATTTATAGTTGCTGTAAGTGGAAACAATAATTCTGTACATGGGTTTCCATCTAAAAAATCATCATTAGAACCATCATTCATAGAAGCTCTTTCAAAATTTTGAGCTGTTGGAGATGTAGATGAATTTGCATTTGGGTTTGTACCTACTTCTGTACTTTCTTCTGACTGGCATGAGGTAAAACCTAATATTGCTGTAAAAGCAATTGCTGTAAATAATTTTAAAGTTTTCATTTTTAATAAATTTTAATAGTTAATGTTTTTAGTTATATAAGTAAAACAACTTTGTTTTATTTTACCCTACTTTTATTTTGAAAGATTCATTTTTTACCTTTCTGCAAGTAAAACAACTAAACATTTATTTACCCTACCTTTGTCTTCAAAAAATTTTATTTTTATTTTTAAAACCTCTTATTATGACTAATAAATCTCTTTGCAATGAAATTTATTTTAATGAGTTTTACACATCTCATATACAGTCTGCTAGTAATTTTGCTTACTATAAATCTGGTGATAAAAATACTTCTTTAGATTTAGCACAAGAAGCTTTTATAAAAATATGGGAAAATTGTTCTAAAATAGATTTCTCTAAAGCAAAATCTTACTTATTTACAGTTGTTAACAATCTTTTTTTAAATAAAGTAAAACATGAAAAAGTGGTTTTTGAATATGCTAAAAGTAGCCCATATTTAGATGTTAATAACCAAAGTCCAGATTATTTATTAGAAGAAGAAGAGTTTAAAAACAAATTAAAAAACGCAATTGCAGGTTTAACAGAAGGAGAACGTGAAGTTTTTTTAATGAATAGAATAGATGGTAAAAAATACAGAGAAATAGCAGAAATGCTAGAAATATCTCAAAAAGCAGTAGAAAAAAGAATGTCTTCTGCTTTAAAAAAATTAAGATCTAAAATTGATGGTATTTAAAAGTAGGGTAAAAACCTTTTTAGTTGTTAAATAAATATAAGTACAAGAGATGAAACAAGAAAACGACATATTAAAATGGCTAGACAGAGATGTTTCTGATGAAGAATTAACGCGTTTAAAAAAAACGGAAGACTTTAAAACATTAGAAAAAATTGCACATTATTCTACCCAAATAGAAACACCAAAAGTAGATGTAGAAAAAGCATTGGCAGATTTAAAACGTAAAACAAATAACACTTCTAAAAAAGGAAAAGTAGTACAATTCAACTTTAATAAATTATATAAATATGTAGCTGCAGTTGTTGTATTATTAACAACTTCTTATTTTTTATTATTTAACAACGAAGCTAATTTTAATACACAATTTGCAGAAACTAAAACCTTTAATTTACCTGATAATTCCGAAGTTGTTTTAAATGCAAATTCAGAAATTTCTTATGATAAACAAGATTGGGAAAATAGTAGAAATTTAGATCTTAATGGAGAAGCTTTTTTTAAAGTACAAAAAGGAAAAAAGTTTACAGTAAATACAGAAATAGGTAAAGTAACCGTTCTTGGAACACAGTTTAATGTAAAAGAAAGAGAAAATTATTTTGAAGTAAAAACCTACGAAGGTTTAGTAAGTGTTGCTTATAAAGATACTTTAGTAAAATTACCTAGAGGAACTATTTTTAAAGTAGTTAATGGTAAAATAAGTACTAACAATACTTTTAATGTAAACGAAAAATCTTGGTTACAAAAAGAATCTAATTTTAAAAGTACCCCATTACGTTTTGTATTAACAGAAATAGAAAATCAGTTTAATTATAAAATTGAAACTAAAGACATTGATTTAAATGTTTTATTCTCTGGTGGATTTACACATACAGATATAAATATTGCATTACAAACTATTACAATTCCTTTGCAATTGTCTTATAAAATAGAAGGTAAAATAATTACTATCTTTAATTATGATAAGTAAAATTCAATTCTTTTTTATCAGTTTTTTATTGATAGCAAGTATTACTTTCTCCCAGAATAATTCTGATAAAGTAGCGCTTTCTTCGTTATTAATAACATTAGAAAAAGACTACGAAATTAAATTTTCTTTTTCTGATGCTGATGTGAAAGACATTTCTATAAAACAACCTAAAAAAGGACTAAATTTAGAAGAATTGTTATCCTATTTAAATGATAAAACTTTTTTACAATTTAAAACTTTAGATAATAGATACGTAACTGTTTCATTTCTAAATAAGACGGTTTCTGTTTGTGCCACCGTTTTAGATGGAAAATCATTAGAGCCTTTAGCATTAGCATCCGTTAAAGCTAATGGTTACAAAATAGGTACAACAACTAATAGCAAAGGAGAATTTTACTTAGAAAATGTTCCAGTAAATGCAGTCATTACTATTTCTTTTATCAGTTTTAAATCAAAAGAAATTTCTGTAAAAGAATTATTTTCTAGTGTTAATTGTAAGCAGTTATTTTTAGAAGAAGCAGCAGAGCAATTATCAGAAATTATAGTTTCTAATTTTTTAACTTCTGGTTTACAAAAAAATATAGATGGAAGTACTGTTTTAAACACAGAAAAGTTTGGAATTTTACCTGGATTAATAGAACCAGATATTTTAAAAACTATTAAAATTTTACCTGGCGTAGAAAGTGTAAACGAAACTGTTTCTAATATTAATGTTAGAGGTGGTACAAACGACCAAAATTTAATACTTTGGGACGGAATTAAAATGTACCATGCTGGTCATTTTTTTGGACTTATTTCAGCTTATAATCCATACTTAACTAAAAAAGTTACTGTTGTAAAAAACGGAACAAGTAGTGCTTTTTCAGACGGAGTTTCATCAACCATTAATATGAAAACTTCTAATAAAATTACTAATAAATTTTCTGGAGGTGGTGGCTTTAATTTATTAAGTGCAGATGCATTTTTACAAGTACCTTTAAAAGAAAATTTAGAGTTGCATATTTCTGCAAGAAGATCTTTTACAGATTATTTAAATACACCAACTTATAATAACTATTTTTCTAGAAGTTTTCAAGACAATTCTATCTCTTCTAATACAGTAAATAATTCTGAATCTAATTTTTATTTTTACGATTACTCTTTTAAAATTTTATACGATATTAATTATAATCATACAATAAGAGCAAACTTTATTCATATTAAAAACAACTTAGAATACATAGAAAAATATACTTCTAGTAATACTGAAATTGAAGAAAATAGCACATTAAAACAAGAAAATTTAGGTGCAAATATTAATTGGAATGCAGATTGGAATTCTAATTTTTCTACTACATTATCTGCATTCTTTTCAGATTATAAAATAAATTCTTCAGATTATAATAAAGATTCAGACCAGTTTCAAACACAATTTAATAATGTATTAGAAACAGAAATAAAATTAAACTCTAAGTATGAATTTTCTAATGCTTTTAATTTTTATAATGGTTTGGTATTTAATGAAATAGGTATTAGAAATACAACAACAGTAAATGCACCTAATTTTACTACAACTAAGAAAAATGTATTGTTAAAAAGTGCTTTTTTTTCTGAATTAGAATTTAATAAAAATAATACTTTTGCTAGATTTGGTATAAGATCTAACTACTTTCATAAGTTTAATAAATTTGTGGTAGAGCCAAGAATTAATATTAGACAAAAATTAAATTCAGAATTTTCTTTAAAGTTAGAAGCAGAATTAAAAAACCAAACTACAACTCAAAAAATAGATTTTGAAGATAACTTTTTAGGTATAGAAAAAAGAAGATGGATTCTTTCTGACAATGAAAATACACCAATTGTAAGAAGCAAACAAATATCTTTTGGAGCTGCTTATTCTAAAAATAAATTATTTGTAGATATTACAAGTTTTTATAAAGTTGTAGAAGGTATTACAGCTGCAAACCAAGGATTTTATAACAACATACAAACCTTTAATTCTATTGGTAATTATAAAGTAAAGGGTGTAGAGTTTTTAGTAAATAAACAAACAGAAAATATAAGTACTTGGTTAAGTTATACATATTCAAAAAACGAGTATACTTTTGATATTTTTAATCCTATAACATTTGCAAATAGCTTAGATATTTCACATTCTTTAAGTGCCGCTTTTAACTATAATTTTTCAAAAAAATTAAAACTTTCTTTTGGTGGTATTTTACGTTCTGGAAAACCATTTACAAAACCTGTAAAAGGAAATGAAACCATACAAAATGGAAATAGAACTATTGTAAATTATGCAAACCCAAACCAAGAAAGATTAGATAATTTCTTTAGATTAGATATTTCTGGAAGTTATGTGTTTAATTTTTCTAATGCTGTAGAATCTACAATACGTTTAGGGTTTACTAATATTACAGATAAAAAAAATACAATAGATTCTTATTATATTGTAGATGAAAATGCTATAAATAATATTAGAAGAATAAATAATTATTCTTTACCATTTACACCTAATTTAAGTTTTAGAGTAAAATTTTAAAATTACTTTCTAAGCATTTCTATATGAGGTATACCATCTTCTAAATATTCTTCTCCTACTTTTTCAAATCCATGAGATTCGTAAAATTTCTGAAGATATAATTGTGCAGAAATAGTAATTTTTTCTACCTTAAAATTACATTTTATAGCCTCTATAGAAGCTTTTATTAAATTGTGGCCAAAACCATATTTTCTTTCTGAAGCAGCTACAACAACTCTACCAATACTACTATTATCAAAATAATCTCCTGGTTTAAAAATACGAGTATACGCAATTATTTTACCATCTTTTCTACCAAAAATATGCAAAGATTTTTGATCTTTAAAATCTATATCTTGGTAAACACAGTCTTGTTCTACTACAAAAACTTCAGATCTTAATTGTAAAATTTCATACAATTCATCTACAGTAAATTCGTTAAAAGATTTAGTAATAAACTTCATAATATAATAGTAATTAAAATTACCACCAATTTAATATTAATAGTAATAAATTGGTGGTAAAATATTTTATCCAGCACAAGAAATTTTATTTACTCTTGTACCATGTCTTCCACCTTCAAATTCTGTAGAAAGAAAAATATCTACAAAACCAATAGCTTGTTGTAAAGACACAAAACGTGCAGGAATTGTAAGAATATTCGCATTATTATGTTGTCTTGTTAAAGCAACCAATTCGTTATTCCAACAAAGTGCTGCTCTAATTCCTTGGTGTTTATTAGCTGTCATTTGTGCACCGTTACCAGAACCACAAAGAATTACACCTAATGCTGCTTTACCAGATTCTACAGCATCTGCTGTTGGGTGTATTGCATCTGGGTAATCCATAGAAGCATTTGTATCGGTTCCAAAATTTAATACTTTATAACCTTTGTTTTCTAAATGTTTTATAATTTCGAACTTGTATTCTGTTCCTGCGTGATCGTTACCAATGGCAATTGTCATAATAAGTTGATTTTAATTTAGTTGTCTGCCACAAAAATACAGTTATTAACGGTTATCAACAGTTATAAACATCTTAAATTTTAGGTTTTTTAATAACTCTTTAATTTTTAATCTTTTAGCGTTTTAAGAGAATGTTAAGAAGTTGTAATGATAAACTCGTAACTTTATTTGGTGAATCAATTTTTTATTTCAATACAGCGAACCTTATCACATACACAAATTTATTTATGAGTTTTTGATAAAAGTTTATCAACATAAAATTTACAATTTGTTTACATAGATTTGGTTGTTAACTATTAAGAATTTATGGTTAACTACTGTTTATAACTATTGTTAATAACTACATTTTTTAGTTGATTTTTAAGCTTTTAAATAGCTCATAAAATGTAGATGCTTTTTAATAAGTGATATATTAAAATAAAAAAGTAAAATTTTATAGTAGCTATTCACACACTATAATAACCACCATTGTTTTTTAAAATTTAATAAAAGAAAAAAGTATTATAATATAGAATGTTGATAACTGTGAAAAAGATAAAAATGAGTTTCTTTTTTAAAAGTGAAAAGAAGAATAAAAAAGAAAAATTTTAAAGTTGAAAAATAGAATTGAGGATGATGAATGAAATGAAATAAGTAAAAAGGAGAAACTAGTTTTTAATTAAACCGTTTTTTGTTCTGCTTTTAGAAGATAAGTTGTGTCTTTTTGAATTTCTACTGTTGTTTCCTGAGGCTCAACTTTATTTAAAGAAGAATTTACCGTTATTACAGTAACAAAAATGCCTGCAATAAAGATAATAGCAAATAAAGTTATAATTTTATATAGATTTTTCATCTTAAATTAAATAGTCTCTTTTTATAAAGACGCTTTAATTAAAGAAACGTTACACAAAATTTAAGATTTATTTAACTTTTAAAGAAAGTTATCTAGTTAATTAAGAATCCAATAGCCTTTTCTATAATTTTTACAGAAACTTTTCCTGTAGCAATTAATTCTCCATCTGCTTGTATAAAAGGTTTAGAGTTTATTGGAGTTACTGTAATTTCTTTGGTTTTATAAGTTGTTACTTTTTTATGATTTACAATTTTACCAGAATATAATTTTGGTAAATTTATTAGTAAATCTAAAATAGTAAGGTTATTAACAATAGTTATATCTAATAAACCATCTGTAGAATTTACATTTTTAGTAAACTGCATTCCGCCACCAGAAAATTTACAAACACCAAAAACTGTCATTAAACATCTGTTTTCTATTACTTTATCATCAATGTTAATTTTAAATATAGATTTTTTATAAAATAACAAACCATAAATTCCTGCAATTAAATAAGAAGCAGCACCAAATTTTTTTAAAGATTTTAGTTTATTAACAATGTAACCATCATACCCTAAACCAGCCACATTATTAAAATATGTAGTTTTATTATTTGTTGTTAAAACGCCAATATCTTGTAGTATTTTTTTCTTTTTAGAAATAATTTCTATGGCTTTTTCTGTTTGATTAGGAATGTTATAAGTTTTAATCCAATCGTTTCCAGTTCCTAAAGGAATCACTGCAATAGTTATATCAGAAGTTTTTACATACCTTTGCATCATTATTCCGTTAACTACATGATGTAGTGTTCCATCTCCACCAACAGAAATAATGTTTCTAAACCCTTTTTGAATGGCGTTTTGTACCAGATCAATTTCATGTTTAGAAAACTGAGTAAAAGCAAAAGAATAGTCTAAATTCTTGTTTTTTAGTAATTGTTGAATTTCCTTCCATAGTTTAGAAAAATTCCGATTTCCAGAAGTAGGGTTTGCAATTATAAACCAAGAATTAGTATTGATAATATCAATATGAGACATAAAAATTAAATTAATAACACGCCAAATTACAAAATAGATTCATAACAATTTTTTTATATAAAATCTATTGAATAATTGTATTTTGCAGAGTCCGTTAGTTTTTGAAAGAAATATAAAACTAGCATATAAATAATATAGTATAAATGACAAAAAAGAAGAAAAAAATATATAAAAAGAAAGGGAATGTTGTAAAAGACTTAACTAAAAATATATTTAGAATATTAAATGAAGATAGCAGTAAAACTTATAATTATAAACAAATTGCTACAAAATTAAAAATTTCTGATACCGATGGTAAAAATCAAATTATTCAGAAATTAGTAGAATTAACTGCTACAAAAAAAGTTACAGAAATAGAAAGAGGTAAATTTAAAATAAATGCAGACAGAAAATATTCTGTTGGTACTTTAGATGTTACTTCTAATGGAAACGGGTACTTTATAACAGATGATTATGAAGATGATGTTTTTATACCAAATATTAATCTAGGTAAAGGTTTACACCAAGATACTGTTAAAGCGTATGTTTATAAAAAACGTAGCGGAAAAAAATTAGAAGGTGAAGTTGTAGAAATTTTAGAACGTGCAAAAACAGATTTTGTTGGAGTATTACAGAAAAGTAAAAACAAAAATTTTGGTTTTGTAATACCAGATAACAATAAAATGTATGCAGATATTTTTATTTCAGAAAATAAAATGAATGGTGCAGAACATGGAGATAAAGTGCAAGCTACAATTTCTGATTGGCCATCTAATTCTAAAAATCCTTTTGGTAAAATTACTACCGTTTTAGGAAAACCAGGAGACCATAATACAGAAATGCATTCTATTTTATTAGAATACGATTTGCCTTATGAGTTTGAACCAGAAGTAGAAAAAGAAGCAGAAAGTTTACCAATAGAAATTACCAAAGAAGAAATTTCTAAGCGTAGAGATATGCGTAAAGATTTAACTTTTACCATAGATCCTAAAGATGCAAAAGATTTTGATGATGCATTATCTTTTACAAAATTAGAAAACGGTAATTATGAAATAGGAATTCATATTGCAGATGTTTCTCATTATTTACAACCAAAAACTATTTTAGATGATGAAGCTTTTAAAAGAGCAACCTCTGTTTATTTAGTAGATAGAGTTGTACCAATGTTACCAGAAATGTTAAGTAACGGTGTTTGTTCTTTAAGACCAAATGAAGAAAAATTAACTTTTTCTGCTGTTTTTGAAATAAATGAAAAAGCACAAATTGTAAATGAATGGTTTGGTAGAACAGTAACCTACTCAGACCAACGTTTTGCTTATGAAGAAGCACAATCTATTATAGAAAACTGTAACTTATCTGATGATATTGCACCATACACAATGCCATTAGAAACTTCTATTATAGATAAAGAATATGAAGTTACACCAGAAATAGTAGAAGCTACTTTAAAATTAGATGAATTAGCTAAAATTCTTCGTAAAAAAAGAATGAAACAAGGTGCAATTTCTTTTGATAGAGTAGAAGTAAAATTCGATTTAGATGCAGAAGCAAACCCAGTTGGTGTTTTCTTTAAAGAATCTAAAGATGCTAATAAATTAATTGAAGAATTTATGTTATTAGCTAACAGAAAAGTTGCCGAATTTATTGGTTTTTCTAAAGGAAAAGCTACCAATAAAACTTTTATTTACAGAGTACATGATGAGCCAGATGTAGAAAAGTTAGCTTCTTTACAAAATATGGTTAGTAAATTTGGTTATAAGATAAATACAGATACAAAAGAATCTACATCAGACTCTTTAAACAAGTTATTAAGTGATGTTCATGGTAAAGCAGAATCTAATATGATAGAAACTTTAACCATAAGAACAATGTCTAAAGCAGTTTATACTACTCAGAATATTGGGCATTATGGTTTAGCTTTCGATTATTATAGTCATTTTACATCACCAATTAGACGTTATCCAGATGTAATGACACACAGATTACTTCAACACTATTTAGATGGTGGAGACACGCCAAAAGCACTTCCTTATGAAGAAAAGTGTAAACATTCTTCTAACAGAGAAGAATTAGCATCTAAAGCAGAAAGATCTTCTATTAAATACATGCAGATTAAATACATGCAAGATCATAAAGATGAAGTTTTTGAAGGTGTAATTACAGGAGTTACAGAATGGGGTATTTATGTAGAAATTTCTTCTAATAAATGTGAAGGAATGGTAAGAATTAGAGATATAAAAAGCGATTATTATGTTTTTGATGAAAAACAATATGCAATTATTGGTAAATCTTCAAAAAACATGTATCAATTAGGTGATGAAGTAAAAGTTCAAGTTAAAAATACAGATTTAGAACGCAAACATTTAGATTTTAATTTAATTGAAGATTAATATATATAATTATGATTTTAACTACTACAAATAACATAGAAGGTTTTAAAATAGTAGATTATTTAGGTGTAGTAACTGGTACAGCATACGATTCTAGTTATTCTTCTAACGGCACAAAAATGTCTTTTAAAGATATGTTTAGCATGTCTAAATATTATGAAAAGTATACTTTAGGTTTAGAATCTATAAAAGAAAAAGCATTTCAAAATTTAAAAGACAATGCTTTAAAATTAGGTGCAAATGCTGTTGTAGGAATTCAATTAGACGTAGAACCACTAGCAAATTCATCTACATTATTGGTTTCTATTACAGGAACAGCAGTAAAAGTAGAAGAATAGTAAGATTACAAACTTTTAACAATGTAAAAATACTTTTTACATAGAAATAGAGTTGGTATAATTATTGAACTAGTTATGATAATTAAACTTTAAAAAATGAAAAAAATAATATTTATATGTGCAATACTTGTTAGTATTACAACCTTTGCACAAAAAACTATAAACCAAACTTTAGGTGACTTTACAACGCTTAAAGTTTACAATGGTATAGAAGTAGAACTTATTAAATCTACAGATCAGAAATTAGAAATTACGGGTGATAAATCTGAAATGGTAAAAATTAAAAATGTAAACAATACATTAAAATTATCTTTACCTTTTTCTTTAAAACCAGATAATAATTCTGCTGAAGGTAAAATTTTAATTAAACTTTACTACAATAAAATTATAAATGTAATAGATGCTAATGAAGGTGCAACTATTACTAGTAAAGATTTTAACCAAGATAAAGTAGAATTAAATGCACAAGAAAGAGCTTTTATAAACTTAACTACTAAAACTAAGTATTTAACTATTAGAGCTTCTTCTGGAGGAATTATTAAGGTTTCTGGTACTGCTAAGAACCAAGAAGTAGATGTAGATTTGTATGGCGTTTACCATGGTTTTAATTTAAAATCTTCAGGTAATTCTGCTATAAAAGCAGGTACAGGTGCAAAAGCAGAAGTTAATGCCGGAGAAACTTTAAACGCAAAAGTAAGCTTTGGTGGTACTATTTTTTACAAAGGAAACCCAGAAGTTGTAAAAGATAAAAAAGTAATTGGTGGTATTATAGAGAAAAAGAATTAATAGAAGAATTAGAAAACATTGCCGTATGAACCTTTTTTGTATCTTTACAGCTAATAAAATTAAAAAAGATGAATAGTTTATCTATAAATTTCGGAATGATTGGCGGAATGCAAATAGCCATAATTGTTGTGGTTGTTTTACTTTTTTTTGGTGGTAAAAAAATACCAGAACTAATGAAAGGGTTAGGAAGTGGTATTAAAGAATTTAAAAATGCTGCTAAAGAAGAATCTGAAGAAAAATTAGAAGAAAATAAGAAGTAATTATTACTTACTTATTTTATAATATAAAAAAGCTCAACTTGTTGTATAAAACAAGTTGAGCTTTTTATTTTGTATTTTTAGAATAATACTAATTAATTTAATGTTTTTAACGTGCTTTTAAAAGACTATTAAACTTAAGTTATATCATAACATTTAAATTTAGTTTTAAAGCATAAAAAAGCTCAATTTGTAAAAACAAGTTGAGCTTTTTAGTTTATAAATTAAAAAAATCCCCCAAAATTTTTAATCTAAAATTATTGCACGCAAATATACTTTTGAAAAACGTAACTTTCATATTTTTGTTGTAAACAGGAAGATTTTTGGCGTTTTTGGGATAAATGGGAATCTTAATGAAGTAAACTTTGTAAAGATTGTTTAGAAAAACTTCTAGAAACAGGTATGTCTAAAGCAATAATATCTGATTTTAATAAATATCCTCTAGCATTTCCAGAAATATCATTTATATAATTAATATTTACAATATAACTTTTGTGACATCTAATAACATTTGAAAACTCTTTTAATTCAGCTTCTATTTTTGTTAATGTAACTCTAAGTATTTTTTCTTTCAATCCTTTTTCATTCTTTAAAAAGAAACTTGCATAATTGCCCTGGGATGTTATGTAAATTAAATTATCTAAATGAAAATTTATTTTTTCTTTACCATTATCAGATTCAATACTAATTTCTTTATTTAAATCTTTAGCAATACTAATTTCTTTTTCCTTCTTAATTTCTTTAATTTCATCTACCCTTTTTTCTCTTCTTTCTCTAACACTTTTTTCATTTATAAAAATAAAAAAAGTTAAAGGTATTAAGCTTACTAGAAAAGTATAGAAAAGAAATTCTACAAGACTTACTTCTTTAAGGTTGTAGGGTTTTTTGTACATTTCACTAAAATACCACAGAACAATACCTATAAAAGAAATACCGGTAGACATTAAAAATAGATTTCTACCAACTGTCCATTTATCTTCACTAAAATAATCTTTAAAAATAAGTGCAGGAATATATAATACCATAAAAGTACCTATAGATGCTATAATACCTATTCCTAATGTATATTCTAAAATAATAATTTCGAATTGAACTAGATAAAAAGGTCTAAAAATATATAAGAACAAGAATATAAATAAGCCATGAAAGAAGCTTATTTTTAGTTTAAATAATATAGATGGATTAAAATAATATGGTTTTGATAACCAATTAATAAATGGTTTCATTAATAATGATAGCTATTTTATGTTAAAAAAAAATCAATTACAAAACCTAAAGATAATAAGTTTTATAATTGATTTAAAAATTTAATATAAGAATCTTAAGTATTAAGCCTCTTTATTTTTAGGTTTTTGGTTTTTCATGGCTTCACCAATTTGGTTACTGGCTGTAAAACTTGCAACCATATCATTTAACATTTGGCTACCTGCTTGAGGTGAGTTTGGTAATAATATTAAATTACTATTTGTTTCGCTACCAATAGATTGTAAAGTATCATAATGCTGTGTTACAACAATTAAAGCAGAGGCTTCTTGAGAGTTAATACCAACTCTATTTAAAACATCTACAGATTCTTCTAAACCACGTGCAATTTCACGTCTTTGGTCTGCAATACCTTGTCCTTGTAAACGTTTACTTTCTGCTTCTGCTTTTGCTTTTTCTACAATTAATATACGTTGTGCATCACCTTCATATTGTGCTGCAGTTTTTTCTCTATCTGCTGCATTAATTCTGTTCATTGCAATTTTTACTTGAGGATCTGGGTCTATATCTGTTACCAAAGTTCTAATAATATCGAAACCATAATCTAACATTGCGTCATTTAATTCTGCTTTTACAGCAATTGCAATATCATCTTTTTTTACAAAAACATCATCTAATTTCATTTTTGGTACTTCTGCTCTTACTACATCAAAAACATAAGAAGTAATTTGATCATGAGGATAATCTAACTTATAAAATGCATCATACACTTTTTCTTGAATTACTTTATATTGTACAGAAACTTTCAATTTTACAAATACATCGTCTAAAGTTTTAGTTTCTATAATTACATCTAATTGCTGAATTTTTAAACTTAATCTTCCTGCAACTCTTTGAATTCCAGGTATTTTTAAATGAAATCCAGATTGACGAATACTGGTAAATTTTCCGAAAGTTTCTATAATAGCTGCAGTTTGTTGCTTTACAATAAAATAGGAAGCAAAAATAATAAGTCCTGCAACTACAAGAATAATAGGTATTAAAGGTATCATAGTTATTTTTTTTAGTTGTTAATAATTAAGTTGAAGTAAAGATACTGAATTCTAGTATTTAATTATTTGACGCAGTTTTTTAGAATTGTTACAGTTTTAAAATAAAAAAACCTCTCAAAGTTAATTGAGAGGTTTTACTTATTTTAAAAAAATACTACAATTTATTTATAGCATTTTCTATTCTTTTAATGGTTTCATTTTTACCAATCATTGTAATAATGTCAAATAAATGAGGACCTGCTAATTTACCAACCAAACTTAAACGTAAAGGTTGCATAACTTTACCAAAACCAACTTCTTTATTAGTAATCCATTCTTTTACTTCTTTTTCTGTGTTTTCAGATGAAAAATCTTCGATAGAAGAAATAACAGCTATTAATTCTGTCATTAATTCTGCAGTACCCTCTTTCCAGTTTTTCTTAGAAGCTTTTGCATCATATTCTGTAGGCGTTTCAAAAAAGAAACTAGATAAATCCCAGAAATCGTTTACAAAAACAGCTCTTTCTTTAATTGCAGCTACTACTTTTAAAACAAATTCTTTGTCTTTAGAAATTCCTTTTTCTTCTAAAATAGGAATAAATAAATCTGTTAACTCTTCATTATCTTTAGTTTGCATGTATTGTTGGTTAAACCAACTTGCTTTTTCTGGGCTAAATTTAGCACCAGATTTACTAACACGTTTTAATTCGAAAGCTTCAATTAATGCTTCTAAAGAGAAAATTTCTTGTTCTGTACCAGGATTCCATCCTAAGAAAGCCAGCATGTTTATAAAAGCATCAGAAAAGTAACCATCTTCTTTATAACCTCTAGAAATGTCTCCAGAAACTTCATTTGTATATTCTAAAGGAAACACAGGAAAACCTAATTTATCTCCATCTCTTTTACTTAATTTTCCTTTACCAACAGGTTTTAAAATTAATGGTAAATGTGCAAATTTAGGTGCATCCCAACCAAAAGCTCTGTATAATAAAATGTGTAATGGCATTGATGGTAACCATTCTTCACCACGAATAACATGAGAAATTTCCATTAAATGATCATCAACAATATTTGCTAAATGATATGTTGGCATACCATCTCCTTTAAATAAAATTTTATCATCTAAAGTATTGGTATCAATTTTAATATTACCACGAATTTCATCTTCCATTCTTAAAAGTTCATCTTGTGGTGTTTTAAAACGGATTACATAATTTTCGCCAGAATTAATTCTGTTTTGTACTTCTTCTTCTGTTAAAACTAAAGAATTTACTAAACGTCCTTTTTCTCTGTTATGCCAATTGTAAATAAAAGTTTTTCCTTCTGCTTCATGGCCTTTTCTATGTGCATCTAATTCTTCTGCAGTATCAAAACAATAATATGCCCAACCAGTTTTAATTAATTGATCTGCATATTTTTTATAGATTTCTTTACGTTCTGATTGTCTGTAAGGACCAAATTTTTCATTCTTTCCTGGACCTTCATCAAACGGAATATTACACCATTCTAAAGCGTCTATAATATATTGTTCTGCATTTGCAACATAACGTGTTTGGTCTGTGTCTTCTATTCTTAAGACAAAAGTTCCGTTGTATTTTTTTGCAAATAAATAATTGTATAAAGCTGTTCTTACACCACCAATATGTAAAGGTCCTGTAGGACTTGGTGCAAAACGAACACGAACATTAGATTCCATTTTTTTGTTTTTTTTAATGTTGCAAAGATAGTTTTTAAAAGAGATAATAGAAATTAGAGGATAGAAAAAAGATGTTAGAATTTTATAGATAAAACTTCTAATAAAAGCGACTAAAGCCCTTTTAACAATTAATTCTATTGCCAATCATGCTAAAAATACTATTTTTATTAGTTGATTATGAGCGGATTCAAAAAAATAGAACAAAAACTACATCAGTTTACACGAAAATATTATGTGAACGAACTTATTAAAGGAATAATTTTATTTCTTTCTTTAGGTTTTTTATACCTTTTTTTCACGCTATTTTTAGAGTATTTTTTATGGTTAAAACCAACTGCAAGAACACTTTTATTTTGGCTATTTATTTTAGTAGAAGTTTTTTTATTAATCCGTTTTATTGCCATTCCCATTTTTAAATTAATTGGTTTGCGAAAAGGAATTTCTTTAGTAGAATCATCAAAAATTATAGGAAACCATTTTCCAGAAGTAAAAGACAAATTATTAAATGTTTTACAATTAAAAGAAGATGCAAATCAGTCTGATTTATTATTAGCAAGTATCAATCAAAAAGCTATAGAATTACAACCAATTCCGTTTGTAAAAGCAGTAGATTTTACTAAAAATACAAAATATTTAAAATATGCAATTGTACCTATTTTAATTTGGTTAATTACTTTAATATCAGGTAATAATAGTGTTTTTACAGAAAGTTTAGATAGAGTGGTAAACCACAGAATTGCATATACACCACCAGCGCCTTTTTCATTTTTATTGACTAATAAAAGTTTACAAGTTATTCAAGGAAAACCAATTACAATTTCTATAGAAACTGTTGGTAATGTTTTACCATCAGAAGCTAAAATTATTTATAATAATGAACAATATTATTTACAAAATAATGGAAATGGCATTTTTTCTTATACTTTTTCTGATGTACAAAAACCATTAAATTTCTTTGTTGAAGCAAATGGTGTACAATCTAAAGATTATATAATTGAAGTAATAAATACACCAATAATTAATAATATTTTATTGGAATTAAAATACCCTTTTTACATTGGCAAAAAGAATGAAACTATTAACAATTCTGGAAATTTAATTGTTGCAGAAGGCACAAAAATTACTTGGAAGGTAGCTGCTTCACAAACAGCAGAAGTTGTTTTTATAAATAATGAAAGTAGAACTGTTTTTAAAAAACTAAATACAAATAATTTTCAGTTTTCTAAAACTATTAGAAATCCGTTAAACTATCAAATTTCATCATCAAACAAGAACCTACAAGATTATGAGAATTTACAATTTTCTGTAAATGTTATAAAAGATGAATTACCAGAAATATCTGTAAAATCTAACATAGATTCTATTTCTAGAGGTGCTGCACAATTTGCTGGCCAAATATCAGATGATTATGGTTTAAAAAAATTACAATTGGTGTATTATGATGAAAATAATCCTCAAGATCTAAAAATGCATATTTTGCCAATTTCTAAAGCAAATGTACAAACGTTCTTTTATCAGTTTCCTGAAGGTTTAGATTTACAAAAAGGAATAAATTATGAATTATTTTTTGAAGTTTATGACAATGATGCTGTAAATGGAAATAAGAAAGCAAAAAGCAAAATTTTTAATTACAGACAAAAAACTAATAATGAAATTGAAGAAGAATTGTTGCAAGAACAAAGAAATACAATTAATAGCTTAGAAAATTCTGTACAAAAACAACAAAAGCAACAACAAGAATTAGATAAAATTCAGCAAGAATTACAGAACAAGAAAAAAGTTAGTTGGAATGATAAGAAGAAGGTTGAAAGTTTTATAAAACGTCAAGAACAATATAAAAATATGATGCAACGTCAAACAGACAAGTTGCAAGAAAATCTAGACGAAAAAAAGGAAGAGAACGAAAACCTTCAGAATAAAAAAGAAGAATTAAAAAAACGAATAGAAGAGTTAAAGAAAACCGATAAGCAACAAAAATTATTAGATGAAATTGCAAAACTAGCAGAGAAATTAAATAAAGAAGAGTTAGTTAAAAAAGCAAAAGAATTAGCACAGCAAAATAAACAACAACAACGTAGTTTAGAACGTATGTTAGAATTAACAAAGCGTTTTTATGTGGAACAGAAAACCATGCAAATTGCTAATAAGTTAGATGAGCTTGCTAAAAAACAAGAAGTTTTAGAAAAAAAAGAAGATTCTAGTTTAGAAGAACAAAAAAAGATAAACGAAGAATTTAAAGATTTAAAGAAAGAATTAGAAGAGTTGGCAAAGGATAATGAGAAACTAAAAGAGCCAATGGAATTACCAGATGTTGAAGATGAAAAAGAAACTATAGATGAAGAATTAAAAAAATCTGAAGAAAGTTTAGAGAAACAAGATAAGAAATCTGCAAAGAAAAGTCAGCAAAAGAGCGCCAGTAAAATGAAAGAAATGAGCGCCAAAATGCAAAAAGCCATGAAGGAAATGGAAGGAGAATCTATGGAAGAAAACATGGAAGATTTGCGTAAAATTTTAGAAAATCTAGTTACTTTTTCTTTTAAACAAGAAAACTTAATGAATAAATTTAACGAAATTTCTACAACGCATCCAGATTTTGGTAAAGATTTAAAGGAACAAAATGACATTAGAACCTACTTTGAACATATAGATGACAGTTTATATGTCCTTTCTATGCGTTTGCCTAAGATTTCAGCTAAAATTAATGATGATCTCTCTACAGCGCATTATAATCTAGAACAATCTTTAGAGAATTTTTCTGAAAACAGATTTAATAACGGTATTTCTAATCAACGTTATGTTATGACTGCTACTAACAATCTAGCAGATTATTTAAGTAACATGCTAAACAGTATGAAAAATGCTTCTATGAAAATGGGAAAAGGCAAAGGCAAAGGAAGTGGTTTTAGTTTACCAGATATTATTAAGAAACAAGGCGAGCTTTCAGAGAAAATGAAAGCAGGAATGAAAAAAGGTAAAAAGCCTGGAGATAAACCTGGAGATAAAAAAGGAGAAGGAAAAGACGGAAAGAAACCTGGTGAAGAAGGAAAACCTGGAGATAAAGGTAAAGATGGCAAAAGCGGTAAAAATGGAAAGTCTGGTGAGAATGGTGAAGGAGGAAAACCTGGTGAGAATGGGAAAGGTGAAGGAAATGGAGAAAATGATGATTTAGATGGTGAATTGTATGAAATTTATAAACAACAATCTCAATTAAGACAACAATTACAAGACGCTATAAAAGAATCTGAAACAGGAAACCCTAATGGAAATGGTAATGCAAAAAAAGCATTAAAAACTATGGAACAATTAGAAAATGAAATTCTTCAAAACGGATTTAATGCTGCAACCATACAAAAAATGCAACGTTTAAATTACGAATTATTAAAATTAGATAAAGCTGCTTTAGAACAAGGTAAAGACAAAAAACGCAAGTCTAATGCTAACTTAAAAGATTACGAAAGAAATAAAATAAAAGCTTTAGAGTTTAAAAAGCAGTTTTACAATCAAATAGAAATTTTAAATAGACAATCATTACCTTTGCAACAAAATTATAAACTAAAGGTTCGTGAATATTTTTCTGAACCACAGAAAAAAGAATAATGATTACGTTTAATTACGAAACTAAATTTACATTAGAAAACGAAGAAATTCTACAAAACTGGATTCAAAAAATAATTTTGAAACATGATTGTGAAGAAGGTGAAATTAATTACATTTTTTGTGATGATGAATATCTTCATAAATTGAATGTAGAATTTTTGCAACACGATACGTTAACAGATATTATAAGTTTTGATAATTCTTTAGGAAAATTAATAAATGGAGATATTTATATATCTGTAGAAAGAGTAGAAGATAATGCCAAAGATTTTAAGGTTTCTTTTACAGAAGAATTACAAAGAGTAATGATTCATGGCGTTTTACACTACATAGGTTTTAAAGACAAAACCGAAGAAGATCAAATAGAGATGACTAAACAAGAAAACGTCTCTATTTCGATGTTAAATAATTAATAATCAATATATTAAATATCACGTTTCACGTGGAACTATAAAAAATGAGTTTATTTTCAACAACATTTGATGTTATAGTAGTTGGTGGTGGTCACGCAGGTAGTGAGGCAGCAGCAGCAAGTGCAAATATGGGTGCGCATACATTGTTAATTACAATGAATTTGCAAAATATTGCACAAATGAGTTGTAATCCTGCAATGGGAGGAATAGCAAAAGGACAAATTGTAAGAGAAATTGATGCCTTAGGTGGTTATAGTGGAGTTGTAACAGATAAAACTGCTATACAATTTAAGATGCTTAATAAATCTAAAGGGCCTGCAATGTGGAGTCCAAGAGCACAATCTGATAGAATGCAGTTTGCTGAATGCTGGAGAACAATGCTAGAACAAACTGATAATTTAGATTTTTATCAGGATTCTGTAAATGGATTGTTGTTTGATGGAAATAAAATTATTGGAGTTAAAACAGCGTTAGGTTTAGAGATAAAAGCTAAAACTGTTGTTATAACTGCTGGTACTTTTTTAAATGGTTTAATTCATATTGGTGATAAAAGTTTTGGTGGTGGAAGAGCAGGTGAAGGAGCTTCTACAGGTATTACAGAAGATTTAGTTTCTAAGGGTTTTGAATCTGGTAGAATGAAAACAGGAACTCCTCCAAGAGTAGATGGTAGGTCTTTAGATTATTCTAAAATGTTAGAGCAACCAGGTGACGAAAATACAGAGAAGTTTTCTTATTTGCCAACAACTAGTTCTTTAACAAAACAGCGTTCTTGTTGGTTAACATATACTAATTTAAATGTGCATGATTTACTTCGTGAAGGTTTTGATAGATCTCCAATGTTTAATGGTAGAATTAAATCTACTGGTCCAAGATATTGTCCTTCGATTGAAGATAAAATAGATCGTTTTGCTACTAAAGATAGACATCAGATTTTTGTAGAACCAGAAGGATGGACAACTTGTGAAATGTATGTAAATGGCTTTTCTACTTCACTTCCAGAAGATATTCAAGACAAAGCAATTCGTTCTATAGAAGGTTTTGAAAATGTAAAGTTTTTAAGGTATGGTTATGCCATAGAATATGACTTTTTTCAACCAACGCAATTGCAACATTCATTAGAAACAAAACTAATAGATGGGTTGTTTTTTGCTGGCCAAATTAACGGTACAACTGGCTATGAAGAAGCAGCTGCACAAGGTTTAATGGCTGGTGTAAATGCAGCTTTAAAAACTCAGAATAAAGAGCCTTTTATTTTAAAAAGAAACGAAGCTTATATAGGTGTTTTAATAGATGATTTAATTACCAAAGGTACTGAAGAACCATATAGAATGTTTACTTCTAGAGCAGAGTATAGAACTTTACTTAGACAAGATAATGCAGATTTAAGATTAACTCCTAGAGGTTTTGAAATAGGTTTAGCTTCTAAAGAACGTATGGATCGTGTTATAGAAAAACAAGAAAAAACAAAGTTGTTAATTAAGTTTTTGCACGAAACTAGTGTTAAGCAAGAAGAAGTAAATCCTATTTTAGAAGCTAAGAATTTGGC
>CAXBIR010000049.1:0-23796 GCA_963975825.1 uncultured Polaribacter sp. | reverse complement strand
TCTAATGAATATTTTGTGCCAATTTCTATTGAAAATATAGATGTAGAAGCAGAAATTATAAAACTAGAAGGCGAGTTAAAAAGAGCAGAAGGTTTCTTATTCGGAATTACGAAGAAGTTGTCTAACGAGCGTTTTGTAGCTAATGCGCCAGAAAAAGTATTAGAATTAGAACGTAAGAAAGAAGCAGATACTTTAGCTAAAATAGAAACTATAAAAAGTAGTTTAAGTTCACTTAAATAATAGCTTCATACATATATTTTATATTAAAAACCATAATAGATTTTCTATTATGGTTTTTTTAACATTATAAGTTAAAAAATATTAAAAGTAGCTACAAAATATAATAATACAGATTTTTCATTGTTTAGAGGGTAACTATTAATTAAAACTCAAAATAATGAAAAAATTAATTATTCCAGTTGTAGCATTATCTTTATTAGCAACATCTTGTGTTTCTAAAAAAAAATATGCGGCATTAGAAAGTCAGTACAAAGACACTAAAGGAAATCTTCAAAAAACAACTTTAGAAAAAGAAGCGCTAGAAGGTAGGTTTGCAAAAATTGAAAGCAGAGTTGCTAATTATAATGATAAAATTAATTCGCTAAAAAGCGATAATGTTACTTTGCAAAACGAGAATGATGTTAAATTAGATATGGTTGGTAATACAGCAGTTATTTCTAATAAGACAAGAGAAAGTATGAGAGCAACTTTATCTAAAGTAGATCCTAATTTATTAGCAAAAGCAACTACATTACAAGATTCTTTAAATTTAGCAATATCTTATAATTTAAAAAATAAGATGAATACAGAAGATTTAAATAACTCTGATGATATTAATATTGATATTGACCAAACAGTAGTTATGATTTCTGTTTCGGATAAATTACTGTTTAATACAGCAAGTTATAGAGTTAAAAAAGGTGCTTTTAATTTAATTGAAAAATTAGCAAATGTTATAAAATCTGAACCTAGTATGGATGTTATGATTGAAGGACACACAGATTCTAGAACAATTAACAATGCCACTGTACAAGATAATTGGGATTTAAGTGTAAAAAGAGCTACATCTATTGTTAGGCTTTTAGAAAACAAGTATAATGTAGAAGGAAGTAGATTAATTGCTTCTGGAAGAGGTTCTACAATGCCGTTGGTTAAGAATATTTCAAATGAAAATAGAGCAAAAAATAGAAGAACAAGAATTGTAATTCTTCCTAATTTAGATAAATTTTTCGCTTTAATATCTAGTGATGAAGCTTTAGTAGAATAAGCATTAAAGAACTTAATATTAGTAAATAAAAAAACTCCCATTTGGGAGTTTTTTTATTATTTATTTATTTATTTATTTAAATTTTCTTTATTATGATTTTTATAGAATTGCATCATTATAAAAGAACCAATAAACGAAGAAGCCATACCTTCTATAACTAAAGTTATTATAATTTCGGGTAAAGATAAATCTCCACCAATTAAGAAAGAATTATTCATAACGTTTAAAAAATCTGGGTTTATAAATTGTATATAAACCACAACACCTATAATAGATAGTAAAACAGCTAAAGCAGATGTTCTAATACCAATTCCTAGATTTGTAGTATACTTTGTTTCTTTATTTTTAAAGACACTTTCTTTAATTGCTAAGTGTATTCCGAATAAAACAAATGCTAGGTTTAAAAATCTTAAATAAGGGTTTTCATCTAAACCAAACAATTTGCATAACAGGAAAAAACCACCAATTAATAAAGTAATTAATAATGCGTTTTTTATAATAATTTTATCTGTAGACATTTTATTTGTTTTTATGTTAATGAATAATTATGGTAAATTAAATTTATATTTTTAAAAGAACTATAAAGGTTTTCTACCAGAAATAATGTTATAAAGAATAACAATTACTGCAATTACTAATAATGTATGAATAAGGCTATTTGTTCCAATTCCAGGTACTATACCTAACATTCCTAAAGCCCAAATAATAATTAAAACTACGGCTACAAGCCACAAAATACTTCTCATGATATCTAATTTTTTTGTTCACTCAAAATTATAGATTTTCTCTAGGTAATATTAACGCTATCCATTTAAATATTATCTTTGATGCTTATAATATCTATTTTATGAAAATTATTGCAATGATTCCTGCACGTTATAGTGCTTCTCGTTTTCCTGGTAAATTAATGAAGGATTTAGGAGGTAAAACAGTTATTTTAAGAACCTATGAAGCAGCTGTAAATACAAATTTATTTGCAGAGGTTTATGTTGTAACAGATTCAGAAATTATTAAAGAAAACATTTCTAAGGCTGGAGGTAATGTTATAATGAGTAATAAAGAACATGAATGTGGTTCTGACAGAATTGCTGAAGCTGTAGAGTTCTTAGACGCAGATATTGTAATTAACGTTCAAGGAGATGAACCTTTTATAGATAAAGTTTCTCTTTCTAAGTTAGTAGAGGTTTTTAAAAACGATGCTAAAAATGAAATAGATTTAGCTTCTTTAAAAGTACAGATTACAAACAAAGAAGACATAGAAAACCCTAATAATGTAAAAGTTATTACAGATGTAAATAATTTAGCAATTTATTTTTCTAGAAGTGTAATTCCGTTTCATAGAGATAAAGACGTTAATGTAAAATACTATAAGCATAAAGGCGTTTATGCATTTAGAAAGCAAGCATTGTTAGATTTCTATAAAACACCAATGACGCCATTAGAAGCTTCAGAAAAAATTGAAGCTATAAGATATCAAGAAATTGGTAAGAAAATTAAAATGGTAGAAACTAGCGTAGAAGCTGTTGGTATAGATACACCAGAAGATTTAGAAAAAGCTAAAAAATATCTAAATTTATAAAAATGGACAACAATATTAAAGTAATTGCTTTTGATGCTGATGACACTTTATGGGTAAATGAAACCTATTTTAGAGATGCTGAAGAAGTTTTTGCAGAATTACTTTCTAAATATGAAACCAAAAATAAAATAGACCAAGAATTATTTAAAACAGAAATTAAAAACTTAGCTATTTATGGTTACGGAATAAAAGGTTTTGTTTTATCTATGGTAGAATGTGCTTTAGAGTTATCTAATTATAAGTTGCCACAAGAAACTATAGAAAATATACTAGATATTGGTAAAGAAATGCTGAAGCAACCGATAGAACTTTTAGATGGAGTAGAAGAGGTTTTAAACAGTTTGCAAGGTAAATACAAACTAATTGTTGCTACAAAAGGAGATTTATTAGATCAAGAAAGAAAATTAGAAAATTCTAATCTATTAAAATACTTTCATCATGTAGAGGTAATGAGTGATAAGAAGGAAAAAGACTATTTAAAGTTAGTAAATCACTTAGATATTAAAACTTCAGAATTATTAATGATAGGTAACTCTTTAAAATCTGATGTTTTGCCATTATTAAATATTGGTGCAAGCGCAATACACGTGCCATTTCATACTACTTGGCAACATGAAAAAGTTTCTGAAGAAGAACAGCAAAAGTCAGATTATAAGACATTAAGAAATATCAAAGAACTTATAACGCTCTTTTAAATAATTAAACTAACTTTGCACCTTTAAAATAAAATAAATTATGGCAAGCATAAAAAACTTAAAAAAAGATATTAATTATACTTTAGGAGATATTATTGGATTTGTTTCTGATAAAGTTGATGTTAAAGGAGATAATAAAGAAGTTGAAGCGATTATAGATGAAACTATAAATACATTTGACGCTTTAATTGCAAAAATTAACGCAAAAGGTGTTGAGAATAAAAAAGCACATTACAGACAAGTAAGTGCTGATTTAGAAACTAAAGCAAATGAGTTAGTTGCAAAAATTAACAAGCTTTAAAATCTTAACATTTTTTAAAGATTTTTTTAACTACCATCAACTTTAAGTTGATGGTTTTTTTGTTTAAATTTGAGTAGTTATACTAAACACACTATTGTATACGTTATAACTATTAAATACTAAGAATATGGCGAGAGCAATGTTTGAATACACAAAAACAGTTTTAAAAAAAGTTAGTTTTAATTCTGAGTTATTTTGTAAGGAATTAAAAAAGAGTTTAGACAGTTTGTTACCTTATGAAGTAGATGAGTTAACAATTTGGTTAAGAAGTTTTACAGCTAACAAACCAGAGTTATTAGTTTGTATGACTTTGGTGAAATAAATTATAAATAAAAAAAAGAGGCTTTTAAGCCTCTTTTTTTATTTATAACAACTATTATTATTTATCTTTTTTTCCTTTACCGTATTTGTGCATTAGTTTTTTAGCAAAATCTCTTTCAGAAAGGTGTAACTTAATAATTTTCTTATAGCTAAGAAAACTAGTAACTTTAGAAAGAAAATCTTCTTTTTCTGCTACCATTTTCTTGTCTAAATCTAATTTAAGAAGTACAAATCTTTTAGCTTCAGATTCATCTAAATTATTTAAATCTCCAACTTCTTTAATTTTCTTTTTAATTTCAGATCTACCTTTATTTCTTAAAGTGTTTAACTCCTCTTGGTGTTTATTGTAAATAGGCCAGAATTTTTGCGCTTCTTCAGTGCTTAATTTTAATTCTTGTGTTAGAAAAGCAACTTTTAAAGCTTTAATTTTTTCTCTACTTTCTGTACTGTGCTGTCCAAAAGATTGAAAAGCAGTAAGAATTACAGTTAAAATTATAATATATTTTTTCATGTTAATAGTTTTCGTTTATTGTTGAAGTATCTTCAGAATAGATAATGTAATCTTCAATAGCATCGCTATTTATGTCTGTTAAAGCAAAATCATTTTCATTTGCAATTTCATTACTTAATAACGCAGCAAAATCTTGGTCAGATAATTCATTAGAGTTATCCATAACCCAACTTTCTATATCAGATTCAGCTAAATTATCAAAACTAACTTCTGTATTAAAAATACTAGAATAGTTAATACTTAAAAATAAAGCAACTGAAGCCGCTGCTGCAATAGGAATATATTTTAAAATTCTACTCTTTAAAGAAATAACTTTAACTTCTTTTTTAGGAGATGTATTCTTTAGAATTACATCTTCTAAATTATTAAAATAATTAGTAGGAGTTGTAAAGCCATTTTCTTTCGGAAGTTTGTCTTCTATAAGAAATGTAGAAAATTTATCTTCAACACTGGTAAAATAATTTTTAGGTGTAGAAAAACCAGTACTCTTATTTGTTACTGAGTTTAAAAATTCTTCGCTATTTTTTATCTTGTTTTCCATACTTACTATTTAGACCTCAATTATTGTAAAAGGTTTAATCAGTTTTATTTTTTATGTAACTTTCTATTTTCTTAACTGCATGAAAGTAAGAGGATTTAAGTGCACCAACAGAGGTTTCTAAAATCTCAGACATTTCATTATATTTAATTTCATCAAAATATTTCATATTAAAAACTAATTGCTGTTTTTGTGGTAAAGTAGCAATTGCTTTTTGTAAAATTTGTTGAATTTCATCACCAGAAAAATGAACATCACTTTCTAGTGTAGACGCCAAATATTCATGCATTTCAGAAATATCTACATTTTTTTCTTTAGCACGTTTATTTATAAAAGTAATAGACTCGTTGGTTGCAATTCTGTACATCCAAGAGAATAATTTACTTTCTTGATTAAACTTGTCTATATTTCTATAAATTTTGATAAAAGTGTTTTGAAGAACATCATCAGTATCATCATGAGAAATCACAATTTTACGTATATGCCAATACAAGCGTTCTTTGTAGAGAGTTATTAATTCTCTAAACGCTTTTTCTCTTGTTTGAACATTTTTTAGTTGTTCTATTAAAACAATTTCGTCTGTCAAGTATCGTTTTTTTTAATTAGACAAAATGTTTTGTAAAAGGTTTAATAGAGTGTTTGTTTATTTTTTTACTCTAGCTCTAGAATAACCAAATAAACGTTTTTGTTTAATAATTTCAGAAATACCTTCAGGTAACATTTCTTCCCAACCTTGTTCTCCGTCTCTAATCATTTTTAATACAGTTCTAGAGAAAATGTCTAAAATTTCAGGGTCAAAGTCTTCTATATTAATAAGTCTACCGTTATTTTTAAAGAATTTGTATAATTCTTTCATTCTTGGGTGTACTTTTAGGTTTTCGCTATTAATATATTCTCCAGAAGCTTGGTCATGATAAGGATACATGTATACTTTTAAATCTCTGTAAAATAGCTTACCAAATGCTTCTAAAATACCACCACTTAAGTTACGGTAGTATTTTTCATCAAAAATTTGAATTAAGTTGTAAACACCCATTGCAAGCCCCATTCTTTCTTTAGTAAATTCACTAAAATACTCTACTAGTTTAAAGTATTGTTGAAAGCTTGTAATCATTACATTTTGCCCTTGAGAACATAGCAATTCTGCTCTGTCTAAGAAATCTCTTTCATTTATTTTACCTTCGGCACTAAGGTTACTTAAAGTTATTTCAAAAATAACTTGTGTGTTTTCTTCTTTTACTTTGTTTTCTTCTAAGAAAAGTTTTTTAGACTTTTCATACATATCCATATTTACTTTAGTAACAGGTCTAAAACTACCACGTAAAGCTAAAATGTTCTTTTTATATAAAACTTGTGCAGGTAATAAGTTGTTTCCATCAGGTCCAAACATAACTGCATTAGTCATTCCGTTTTTAAGTAATTGTAAACTCATTAAACGGTTGTCTACATACATAAAACGTGGTCCAGAGAAATTAATCATATCAATTTCTAGCTGGTCATTACTTAAGTTGTGGTAAAAAGATTTTACCAATTCTTTAGGGTTGTCATTTAAATAAAATGCACCATAAATTAAATTTACTCCTAAAATACCTAAAGTTTCTTGTTGTAAACGTGCATCTGTTTCTTTAAAACGAAGATGTAAAATTATTTCATTATAGTCTTCTAAAGGGTCTAGTTGAAAACGGATTCCTACCCAACCATGACCTTTAAACTTCTTTGCAAAATCTATTGTTGTTACAGTGTTAGCATAACTAAAAAATAATTTATCTGGGTGTTTAGATCTGCTTAAACGATCTTCCATTAAATCGATTTCGTGACGCAACATTTTTTTAAGACGTGGTTGTGTTACATAACGCTTGTCTTCTTCTATACCATAAATAGCATCAGAAAAATCTTTATCATAAGCACTCATTGCTTTTGCAATTGTACCAGAAGCTGCACCAGATCTAAAAAAATTACGCGCAGTTTCTTGCCCTGCACCAATTTCGGCAAAAGTACCGTAAATGTCTGAGTTTAAATTAATTCTAAGTGCTTTACTTTTAGTGGTTGGTACGCTACTTATTTCTTGATCTCCTTTTAAAGAAATTGCCATAAATCGATTTTTATACTTTAGAACAAATGTAATGAATTAGTGTGCTATCAGTCAATTTTTATCTTATTTTTGTTTTAATGAAAATTGATGAAAAATTGTTAAAAATTACTTTTTTAGGAACAGGTACTTCACAAGGTATTCCAATGATTGCAAGTAATGATCCTGTTTGTTTATCTAAAGATTCTAAAGACAAACGTTTACGATCTTCTGTTTTAATTTCCTACAAAGATAAAACGTATGTTATAGATTGTGGGCCAGATTTTAGACAACAAATGTTAAGGGAAGAAGTGCAGTTAATAAACGGAGTTTTATTTACACATGAACACGCAGACCATACAGCTGGTTTAGATGATTTACGTCCGTTTTGCTATAAAATAGGAGAGATGCCTATCTTTTTAGATCAAAAAACATTAGATAGTTTAGAGCAACGTTTTCAATATATATTTTCAAAAGAAAATAGATATCCTGGTGCACCAAGTGTAATGTCTAATGTTGTAAAGAAAGAACCTTTTTTTATTGATGACTTAGAAATAACACCAATTAATATCTTACATGGCAATTTACCCATTTTGGGTTACAGAATTTTAGATATTGCATATTTAACAGATGTAAAAACTATTTCCGAAGAAGAAAAAAAGAAACTTAAAAACTTAGATATTTTAATTGTTAATGCGCTAAGAATAGAGTCGCATCCAACTCATTTTAATTTACAAGAAGCATTAGATTTTGTAAAAGAATTAAAACCTCAAAGAACTTATTTTACACACATAAGCCACAAGCTTGGTTTTCATGAAGAAGTGTCTAAAATTTTACCAGAAAATGTTTTTTTAGCCTTTGATGGCTTAAAAATTGAATCTTAGAATCTTAATAATTATATTTTAACGTATATTTGTTTGTACGGCTTATAATTATTGGTTTTAAGTTGTATATTATTAACAACATTCCAATAAATAAAATTAACTTAAAAATAGATGGAAAAAAAGTCAGAAAAAAGCAATGCTCCAGAATCAACGCAACAAGTAGATAGTAGAATTGCTGCAGTTAGAGACTTAATCTTCGGAGAAAATATTCAGCAATATAATTCTGAATTTGAAGATGTTTTCAATAGAATTAAAGCTTTACAAAACGATACAGAGAAAAACCTAGAAAACTCTGTTGCTAGTTTAGAAAGTAGATTGGCTGATTTAGAAAGTTTAATGGATCTTAAAATTCAAGATTTAAATGACGATTTAGATAAAAAAATAGCTGATTTAGATGATGAAAAAGCAGATAGAAAAAAATTAGGAAAAGCTTTAGAAAAAATTGCATTGATGTTGCAAGAATAGATGAAAGAGCAAACTGTAGATAACAAAAAAGACAATCGTTTTGAGTTGCTCAGAGAACTTTTATTAGAAGATGATAGAGAGAGATTTACTGCTCTTAGCGAAGAAATTATAGAGAAAGAAAAATTATCTAAAAGAGTTTTACCTCTTATAGATGATAAAATTGAAGATCTTCGTGCAAACTTTCCAGAATATTTTGGAGATACTATTACTCAGACACTTAAAGTTCAGATTAGAGATTCACAAGATGAAGTAGTGGAAGCTTTGTACCCAATTATGGGTAAATTGATTAAAAAAGCTATTGTAAGTGAAATTACTAAGTTATCTGACAGTATAAATAAAACAATAAAAGAAAAGTTTTCTTTTAAAAGTATTTTTACCAGATTTATTAAAGGTAAAAGCAGTGATGCAGGCGTTGTATTGCAAGAGGTTTTTGCACCAATTATAGAAGAAGTTTTTGTTATTGAAAAAGATTCTGGTTTGCTTTCTGGAAGTTACACTAGGGCAAGCGTTGCAGATAAAGATATGGTTTCTGGAATGTTAACAGCAATTAAATCATTTGCTGAAGAAGCTTTTTATAAAGAAGACCAAAACTTAGAAGATATTAAATTTGATAATTTACATCTTACCATTAAAAATTTTAAATCCATTTATATAGCCATTGCAACTTCTGGTGTTTTAAACGGTGAATTCAAAGATAATTTAGCAGATAACGTTAATAATTTAGCTGAAATTATATTAAGAGATCGTGCTTATTTAGCAGATGAAGTAAAGCTAAATGTTTTAATAGAAAGACATTTAATAGATTAATTAATGATAGCTAAAAAAGTTTTATTAGTAGGTAATTTTGGGGTTGGTAAAACTTCATTAATAAGAAGGTTTGTCTTAAATCAATTTTCTGAAGACTATATAAGTACAATTGGTGTTAGGGTAAGTTCTAAAGTTGTACAATATGAAAATAAAGAAATAAAGTTGTTAATTTGGGACGTTGCTGGTACAAGTGGCGAAGAGAAAATACCAAAAGCTTATTTCTTAGGAGCAAGTGCTGCAATGTATGTTTTTGATTTAAGTAGAGAAGAAACTTATTTAACCATAGATAATTATTTAGAAAGTATAAGAAATCTTTCTGGCTTAAAAGAGATTACTATTGTTGGTAATAAAAAAGATTTACTTTCAAAAGAAGAATTAGAAACAGTTATAAATACGGTTTCTGTAAAAATAGACTTAATTACAAGTGCTAAAGAAAATGAAAATGTAGAAAGTGCATTTTTAGAATTAGCGTCTAAAGCCATAAAATAATATTGATACCTGCAAAAATAGAAGATGTCTTTATACAAATTACTACTAGTTTTTCTGGTGTAATCTTAGACGTATCTGCAGGAAAATTTATCAAAAAAGAATTTTTTCTTAAAGAATCCATTTACAAAGCATGTCCTTTTTTAGAAGGTACATTAGAAGCTTTACAGAAATCTGAACCATTTTTGTTAGAAGGTATGGTTGTGGTTTCTAATGAAAAAGAATACAATGTAGATTTAGAATTGTTTAAAAATGAAGAAACTGTATCTATTTTAATTCATAATAGAACAAGTGTTTATAAATACGTAGATCAATTAAATCAGAATAGAAACGATATTTTTTTTGTAAAAAGAGAATTAGCAGAAAAAAATATTGAGTTAGATAAACTGCGTAAAATTGCTGACAAAGCAAATGAGGAAAAGTCTCGGTTTTTAGCAATGATGAGTCATGAAATTAGAAATCCTTTAAATGTGATTTTAGGATATTCTGAAATGATTTCTGAAGAAAATATTAATGATGCTGTAAAAGAATATTCTAAACTGTTGTCTCTTTCTGGTAATAATTTAAAAGTAATTGTAGATGATATTCTAGATTTATCTAGAATTGAAGCAGGGAAATTAGAGCTTGTTAATTTACCTATAGATATAAAGGGAATCGTAGAAAATTGTATAAAAAACTATAATTATCAAAATAAAAATACTGCAGTAACTTTAAATTTAAAGGTTGCAGATAAGATTCCAGATTTTGTATTAGGAGACGATGTAAGATTAAATCAAATACTATCTAATTTGTTGTCTAACGCTTTAAAATTTACCGAAAAAGGAACAATTTCTATAAACGTTGAAATTATTTCTGAAAATGAGGAATCTGTACAAATTGCTTTTTTTGTTAAAGATTCTGGACGAGGAATGACGAATGAGCAAGCTGCTAGAATTTTTGAAGAATATCAGCAAAATAAAAAAAGTGATAATAGAGTTTTTGGAGGTGCAGGCTTAGGTTTGTCTATTGTAAAAAAACTTTTAAAAGCCATGAATGGTTGTATTTCTGTAGAAAGTAAATTAGAAAAGGGTACAACATTTAAGGTTGAAGTTCCGTTTTTAAAAGTAGATTCTGTAAAAGAAGAAATAGTAGATAAATTAGAGCAAAAATCAACAAATAACTTAAAAGGAAAAAGAATTTTAGTTGCAGATGATGATGCTTTAAATCAGTCAATTGTTGCTCATATTTTAAAAAAAGAAGGTGTACTTTTAGTGCAAGCTAAAGATGGTTTAGAGGCTTTAAATGCGCTAAAAAAATCAATTTTTGATATTGTTTTATTAGACATTCATATGCCAAATATTACAGGTGAACAATTGGTTCAGTTAAAAACTGATTTTAAAATTGAGAATTCACAAATTCCTTATGTTGCTTTAACGGCAAATACAACTCTAGAAGATCTTGCACGATACAAAAACATAGGTTTTAAAAATGTTATCGGTAAGCCTTATACAGCTGTAGAGTTTTTAAAGAAAATAAATTCTGAATTATAATTTCTAATAATTCAAAGGCCAAATTTAATACCAGCGCTTCTTTTTCTTCTTTGAAGCTTCAGATTTTCTACCTTTTTTATTTTTGCTAATTGTATTAGGTTGTTGCTTTGTATGCTTAGGTTTGTTTATTACATAAGCATGATCTTTTATAACTTTTATTGGTCTTTCAATTAAAGTTTCAATCAATTTTATATAAGAATTTTCGTCTTGCGAACAGAAAGAAAAAGCAATACCAGATTTACCAGCTCTACCAGTTCTACCAATTCTATGCACGTAAGTTTCAGGAATATTAGGAATGTCAAAATTTATAATAGCATCTACATTTGTAATGTCTATTCCACGAGAAGCAACGTCTGTAGCAATTAATATATGTGCTTTTTTATTTTTAAAATCTTCAATAGCTTTATTTCTTACACCTTGCGTTTTATCTCCATGAATACTGGCAACTTTGTATCCGTTTTTAAGCAAAGATTCTTCTAATTTATCTACACCAAACTTTGTGCGTCTAAAAATTATAATTTTACCATTTATGGTATTTCTTAACAAATCTAAACATAAATCTGTTTTGTTCTTTTTGGGTAAGTAATATAATAATTGGCCAATGTTTTTTGCTGTAGTTTCTTCAGGATTTATTTCTACAATAACAGGGCTTTTAATTACTTTTTTTGCCAAGTCTACTATTTTTTCTGGCATTGTTGCAGAAAAAAGTAAAGTTTGCTTTTTCTTAGGGCATAAAGCTTCAATTTTTTTAATATCAGCAATAAAACCCATGTCTAGCATTAAATCAGCTTCATCTAAAACAAAAATTTCAACTTCACTTAAATCTATATTTCCTTGAGATTGTAAGTCTATTAATCTACCAGGAGTTGCAATTAAAACATCTATACCTTTTGCTAAAAGTTCTTTTTGTGGTTCTAAAGAAACACCACCAAAAACGGCAGTAGCTCTTAAATTAGAATATTTGCTAAAGCTTTTAAAGTTTTCTAAAATCTGAATAGCCAACTCACGAGTAGGAGTAACAACTAACGATTTTATTTTTTTTTCACCTTTTTCTACATCTAACTTATCAAACAATAATTGAATAATAGGCAATGCAAATGCAGCCGTTTTTCCTGTACCAGTTTGTGCAGAAACAATAACGTTCTTTTTGTCTAAAACTAAAGGAATTGCTTGTTCTTGTACTAAGGTTGGTGTTTGAAATCTCTCTTCGGCAATTGCTTTTAAGATAGATTTGTTAAAAGGAAATTCAGAAAACTGCATGTGTTATTTTTACTGCAAAGATAGTTTAAAAGAAAGTATGTTTTTATTCAATTATACTTTTATAATACTGAAATTTTAGTTTATCATTACTTACTAATCTTCATGGATTTTGTATAAATAGTATCTTTGGTTTTTTATAATTACTCTTTTAATTTATTATGAATAGAAAAAACAAAAAACCTTGGCCAACTGAGGCAGCCATGGAGCAGATTTATAAAATGAAGCTTTGGGGAACTAATAATGATAGTTTTTATTCAGGATTTGGTTCTCATGACACTAAAATTGTTACACCATATTTAGAGGTTGTAAAATCGTTTTTAAGTTCTTTTGAAGAACCATTAGTTGTTTGCGATTTAGGTTGTGGAGATTTTAATGTGGGTAAAGAGTTGGTAAAATATACAAAGAAGTATATTGCTGTAGACATTGTTAGCGATTTGATAACCTATAATAGAGAGAGATTTAAACAAGAAAATTTAGAATTTTACTGTCTAGATATTACAGTAGATAATTTACCTGTTGGAGATTGTGTTTTGGTTAGACAGGTTTTACAGCATTTATCTAATGAAGAAGTAAAAAATGTAGTTAGTAAATTATCTGAGTTTAAATATATTGTTTTAACAGAGCATTTACCTAACGGAAACTTTGAGGCTAACAAAGATATTATTTCTGGACAAGGAATAAGGTTGAAGAAAAAAAGTGGCGTAAATCTATTGTTACCACCTTTTCATTTAAAAGTGAAACAAGAAAAAGAATTATTATCGATATTATTAGAAGGAAATAAAGGGCGTGTAGTTACTACAATTTATCAAGTTTATTAAACATCATTGTTTACTTCAATCCAATAACCATTTGGATCTTGAAAGTATATTTGCTGAATTCCGTCTTTTCTAATGTAGTCTTTTTTAGGAGTGTCTTTCCAGTCAGAATAGTCAATTTTTAAAGTTTCTAAATGTTTAATAAAAGAAGTAAATTCACTTGTTGATAATGCAAAATGAACTGCTTTATCTGTCTTTATTTCTGATTTTGGTCTGGGAATTAAATGAAGTTGTTTTCCTTCATTCAAAGACAACCATCTTGTTTTAGAGTTAGAAGCGGTATTTTCTATTTCTTCTAGTTGTAATGTTTTTTGATAAAAATCTAAAGATTTATCTACGTCTTTTACAGAAAGTGCTACATGATTAAAGGAAAAATTACTCATACTACTTTATACTATAAACGTTCATCGATCCAGTTTTTAAAACTATAAAAGTTTTGTGGCGCAACACCATGCCCAACATTATACTCTGAATATACATTATTAAAACCTAAATTATCTAAGAAAGGTTTTGTATTTCTTGCCCATTCTACAGGTAAAACTTGATCTACAGAACCATGAGAGCAATAATAATCTGTCTTAATCTCCGTAGAAATATTTTCAGGTAGTAATTCTGTATTTATATAGCCACTTAAAGCAATTACGTAATTTACCTTGTTAGGATAGAAAAAACTTAAAGAATAACTTAAAATAGAACCTTGACTAAAACCTAGTAAAAATGTTTTATCAGCAGCTGTGTTGTATTTTGTTTTTATTTCATCAATAAAAACAGCAATTTTATCTATAGATTCTTTGGCTTCTTTTAAGTCAGAGAATTTACCATTCTTATCGTCAAAATTAATAGAATACCAAGCATAGCCACCAAAACCCATACTAAGAGGTGCTTGTGCGCTTACAATTAACAAAGTATCTGGTAATTCTTCTGCAAAAGAAAATAAATCTTGCTCATTACTTCCATAACCATGCAATAATATTAATAAAGGTGGTTTTTCTGAAGCTACTTTTGGTTCTCTAACTATGTAATGTAAATTGCTCATTCTAAATAAAATATTATTTTAAACGTTTTTAAACCAATCTTGAAATTGTTCACCAACAAACGGTACTAATTTTTCCTCTTCTTTAAAGGCTCCAATTATAGAAATAACCCAAAATACAAATACAGCAAATCCAACAATTAAGCCAGCTGTAGATCCTAAAAACTTGTAAATTATCCAACCGTTTAAAACTTGAATTAAGTTTAAACCAATCATTTGTCTAATGTAAAAACTTGCAAAAAAGTTTCTTTTACTATTATTCATAATAAATGCAATAAGTAACCCTATTATCCATAAATGGCTAATAATTGCTATCGTTTTTCCTTCTTTTGCGGTATAATTTTCCATAATATTGTTAGTTTAGTATTAATTGGTTGTTAGAGAAAATACCATATACTTTCCCATTCATTTTCTTGTTAATAAAAGCACTATTTTTAGAAGTAGATAGAATATCTTTTTTAGTGAAAACATATTTTTCCTCTGGATTAAAAAATGAAATATCTGCTTTTTTTCCTTCAGCAATAGAAACAGATTCTAAGCCGAATATTTGTCTTGGCTTAGAGGTAATGTTTTTTATAAAATCTTCTAAACTTAAAACGGAATTTACAGCGCCAAATAAACTTTCTAAACCAATAGTTCCGTCTTTTGCTTCACTAAATTCCACTTTTTTATGTTCTATATCAATTGGGTTGTGGTCAGATGTAATTATGTCTATAATACCAGATTTAACTCCTTTTTGTAACGCTTTACAATCTGTATTTGTTCTTAATGGCGGATTCGTTTTGTAATTGCTATCAAACTCATGCAATTCATTGTCTGTTAGTGTTAAGTGATGTGAAGTAACACTACATGTAACTTGCAGACCTTTCCTTTTAGCTTCTTTAATTAAGTCTACAGATTTTGCGGTAGAAATTGTTGGAATATGTAGTTTTCCTCCTGTATATTCTAATAAAAATAAATCTCTAGCAATTTGTAATTCTTCTGCTAAAGCAGGAATTCCTTTTAAACCTAATTTAGTGCTATTTATGCCTTCATGTGCAATTCCTTCACCAGCAATTGCTTTGTTTTTTGGAAAACTTAAAACTAAGCCATTAAAGTTTTGAGCATATAATAATGAAACTTTCATTAAATTATCATTTGCAATGGGTTTCTTATAATCACCAAAGGCAATTGCGCCAGATTGTTGCATATCATATAATTCTGCCATATCTACACCTTTACTTTGTGCTGTTAAAGCAGCTATAGGGTAAATTTTTGTAGCAAAACCACTTCCTTTATTTATTAAAAACTCTACTGCAGATTTGTTATCTATCACAGGATTTGAATTTGCATTTACTGCAACTGCTGTAAAACCACTTTTAGCAGCAACTTCCAATCCGTTTTTAATTGTTTCTCTTTCTTCGTAACCAGGTTCTCCAAAAGAAACACTGGTATCAAACCAACCACAAGAAATATGTAGGTTTTCTTTGTCTACAACTGTATATTCTTTTTTAGCAGGAATAGAGTCGTTAATCTGACTAATAATACCTTCTTTAATTAAAATATCTTTTTTTTGTTGATGGTAAGGGCTTGAAGAATCTATAATCGTTGCCGATTTTATAAGCGTAATCATGGTTTATAGAATTTTAAAATCAAAATTTCTAATAACAAAGATACAATTGCCAAGGCTAAAAACCATTTCCAAAGCCAATGAACTTCATTATTTTTATTAATTTCTTCAAAAACATCTTTTATAGAATTAGATATTGTGATGTTTTTATTATTTTCTTTCAGCTTATTTAAATCTAAATAAGTTAATAAACTTTCTTCTTTTGGATAATTAAATGCTAAATCTTTAATTTTAAAATTTTGTTTCAATACTTTATAAAAACCAGCTTCTAAAGGTTGTTCTTTAGTGGTAATTTCTACTTTATTTTGAAATGTTTGCTGCAGTGGAATAAATGAGTTTTTTTCATTTGCAATCGTTAAAATTTCATCTTTACCTGTTTGCGTTTCAATTTCAATAATATTTTCTTTAGCAACTCTGTAAGCTAATTTTGGATATTTAAAACTCATCTTTCCAAAGTTGTAAAAGATAGGTACAATTAAAGGTGAGTTTAAAAAATTACTATTGGTTTTATTTAAGGCGCTAGAAACATAATAAATATTACTATTTGTTAATTGACTAATAAATGGACGGCCGTTTTCAAACGAAACTATTTTAGAAGTATTTGCTAAAATAGGGTAGTGGCTTTGTACTGTTGGGTATTGAAAATTAGTAACTTTTTTAGAGAAAACGTTTTTGAAAATTGGGTGTTTGTAATTGATGGAAGTAATCTTTAAAGTATCTTTTTTCTGGACTTGAATTTTACCTAGATTTAGGTTTTTTAGAAAAGAATTATAAGAAGAAATATCTATTTTTTTATTTGGAATTATTACAATACTTCCGCCGTTTTTAGAAAAATTAATCAAACTTTTAGATAGTATTTCTGGTAAATTTTCTAACTCATTTAATATGATTAATTGTTGATTTTGTAGTGTGTTGTAATTTATATTTTGAATTGATGTTTTTGTGAAATTAAATTCTTCTTTTGTGTAAATTTTTGATAAGAAATTATTGCTATTTCCTATGGTTAAAACAGGTGTTTTTTTGTTGTTATTTATCGTGAAAAAATAAGTATTATCAAAAGAGAAAGTGTCGTTAAAAGTAATCGCTATTTTTCCTAAAAAATCGGTAGTATTATTAACTGTAAATTCAATAGTTTTATCAGAGTCTTTATCAATAGGGAAGGATTGTTTGCTAACTAACTTTTCTTTATTATAGATTGCAATAGGTACGTTCTCTTTTGCTGTTCCTTGGTTTTTAACAATTACATTTACTGTAAAGTTGTTGTTGTTTTTATTGTTGATGAAAATACTGTCTACAGAAATATTGTTTTTTGTACTAGGTTCTAGTTTTATTGCAGAAAAAGAGGGTGTTACATTTGTAAACTTATTAATGTAAGTATTCTGAAAATCAGATATTAATATGTTTTTATTTAAAGTGTTTATTTTAGTTTTGTTTTCTTGAGATATTCTAAGAAAAACAGTCTCTAAATTAAGTTTTGTAGATGTTTTTTCTGTTTTTAAAAGTATATTTTTTAATTCTTCTTTACTAATATCTTTGTAAAAATCTGTATTTGTTAGTAAAGAATAATTGTTTTTAGAATTTGTATTTTCTATAATTTCTTGTGTGGCAATTTTTAATAAATCACCTTTGATTCCTTTTGTATTAGTGCTAAGAGAATTGTCTAGATAAATGAAATTATGCTGTTTCTTGTTAATGTTTTTGTTACTAAAATAAGGTTGAGAAAATCCTAAAACTATCGCTGTAAAAAGTAGAAGTCTTGTTGCTAAAATCAACCATTTTTTTAAACGAGAACTTTTGCGAGTTTGTTGTTGTAGTTTTTGTAAGAAAGCAACGTTAGTAAAAGGTACTTTTACAAACTTTTGAAGCTGAAAAAGATGTATTAAAATGGGGATAATTAGTAAGGCTAAAAAGTATAAAACTTCCGGATTTTTAAATTGCATTTAGTTTTAATTATTCATTTTATAAAAACATAAATTTATTACAAAAAAAACGATTTAGAAACACTTGTTAACTACTAATTAAAACTTTTCGAAAACACCTAAACCAAATAAAGCAAAATCATATTTTACAGGATCTGTTTTGTCTAATTTTCTAAGATTATTATCTAATTCTGCAACAGCTTTCCAATCGTTTTGTTTTCTAAGTAAGAGCTTTAGTTTTCTAGCAACATTACCAGAATGCACGTCTAATGGACAAGAAAGATTTGCGGGTTTGTGAGAGTCCCAAAGCCCAAAATCTACACCTGTTTTGTCATCTCTAACCATCCAACGTAAAAACATATTTATGCGTTTTGCAGCAGAATTTTTTAATGGATCAGAAATATGCTTCTGAGTTCTTTGTAGATGTTCTACTTCAAAAAATAAAGTTTTAAAGTTGTTTATTGCTGTTTGGTAAGTTTTAGAATTGTCTTTTATTGCCAATGCATTTTCTAAGCCATTATGATTTAAATAGATGTGTTGTAAAGATTTTACAAATTGTTGTAAATCTATAAAATTAAAAGTTCTGTGTACAAAACCTTCTAAGCTTTTTAAGTCTTTTTCTTGATGGTTTAATATAAAGTCATAAGGAGAATTATCTAGCATTTCCATCATTTTAGAAGCATTTCTAATAATCATGGTTCTGTTTCCCCAAGAAATAATTGCAGTTAAAAAACCAGCAATTTCTATATCTTCTTTTTTTGTGAATAAATGTGGTATTTGTATTGGGTCTGACTCAATAAATTTAGGGTTGTTGTATAAAACTACTTTTTCGTCTAAAAATTCTTTAAGTTCAGATTTCTTCATAATATATTTATTCAAATAAAAAACCAAGCAAAATTAATGTTCCGTTATAAGATCCATGAAGTAATATAGACCATTGCAAGCCAAAACGGACTCTAATATACCCAAAATAACCTCCTAAAAGTATTTGTGGTAATACTAGTATTGGAGATAATAGATAAACATTTAAAGTAGAATCGAAATTTGTTATATGAACATAACCAAATATTAAAGCAAAGATGTAAAACCCTATTTTAAATGATTTTTTACTTTTAAAAGTAGTGATTGGGGCTCTAAAAATTAATTCTTCTATAGCAGGAATTATAATAGCACCTAATAGCATCATTTGTAGAATTCCCATGTCCTTAAACATTTCTTCTACTTTATGATTATCCATATTTACCCAATTCATTTCTTCAATAATTGCAAAAATAGGTGTGATGGCAAGACCGGTTAAAATACTAATTATAAGAATATGAAAAAATATTTTAAAGCGGTAGTTTAAATCTGTATTTGAATCTTTTACAAGTACAGGGTTTTTTAAATATGATACTAAGTTTAGAAAAGTTTCTTTCATTTATTAAGTTTATACATTAGTTGTATAAAACCTCTAATTGTTACAGAATTAAATAATTTTACCATCTTTCATGGTTAATTTTCTGTCTGCCATTTCTGCTAATTCCTCGTTATGTGTTACTAAAACAAAAGTTTGTCCAAACTTATCACGTAATTTAAAAAACAATTCGTGTAAATTTTTAGCAGATTCGCTATCTAAATTTCCACTAGGTTCATCTGCCAATATTACAGATGGGTTATTAATTAAAGCTCTAGCAACAGCTACACGTTGTTGTTCTCCTCCAGAAAGCTCACTGGGTTTATGATTAATTCTGTGTGATAATCCTAAGAACTCTAAAATTTCTTTAGCTTTTGTTTCTGTTTCTTTTTTAGGTTTTTTGCCTATAAAAGCAGGAATGCAAACATTTTCTAGTGCTGTAAATTCTGGTAATAATTGATGAAATTGGAAAATAAAACCAATATGATTGTTTCTAAATGAAGATAATTCTTTGTCTGATAAATTTTTAAGAGAAATATTATTTAAAGAGAGTTCAAAATCTTGATCTTTTAAAGGTTTATCTAACGTACCAAGTATTTGTAAAAGAGTTGTTTTTCCTGCGCCAGAAGGCCCAACTATAGCTACAATTTCTCCTTTTTTAACGTGAAGATCTACACCTTTTAAAACTTCTACATCACCATAGTATTTGTGAATGTTTTTACCAAAAATCATACCTTTTCTAATTTACAAACGAATGTATAAAAAAGAAATCAGAAACACGTAGATGCGTTTCTGATTTCATTTTCAAATCTCAAATAAATCTATAAAGAATATTTAAAAAATATTTTTTATAGCATTATAGTCTATAAAATATACAAACCTTACAGAAAAAGTGTGTTGATTTGGTTGATCGAATAAATTTTCTAAGTTTTTGTAAAAATCTAAACCAGAATTATTGTTGGCATCAAAAATAGAATTTCTATAAAAAACTATTAATTGACTTCCTGGAGCAAATTGCCAGAAATAATTTAAATCTAAATTCCAGCTATTAAAATTAACATCATTACCAGAGTATGTTGTATTTTCAGATAAAGATCCATCATTATTTAAATTGTAGTAATTATTATATGAAACATCACTCCAATAATGTCTAAAACTTAATGACAATGAAGAGTTTGTACTAAAACTATATTTACCAGAAATAGTGTTTGTATAACTCTTTCTATCTCTTTGGCCGAAAATAATATTACTAGAATTTTCACTTACATAACCTTGGTCGTTATGTGTTTTATTGTAGTTTAAACTATATTGTAAAGAAAATTGGTTTGTAAACCTGTAACGAGGACTAATACTAAAACCATAAGCTTGTTGTGGATGATTTGTATAACTAGTAAAGTAACCATTAGCATTTAATTCTAATTTCTTTTGAGAGTTTGTAGATATCCAACCATTAATATTCATACTTTCTGGTCTTTTAAAATAGACGCCACTAGTTGTTCCTTGTCTAGGTTCAAAATAATCTCTACTTTCAGAACCATAGTTTAAATTTCCGCCAAAAGTAAAACGTTTTTTTGTTTGTGCACTTGCATTAAAACCAGCGTCATAACCTGTGAAAGCTCCAGAAAAATGCTGAAAATTAACTTGATTGTAAAAGTTAAAGCTGTAATTATTAAATTTCTTAGTTGGTTGTAGAGTTCTCCAACCTGCGCTACCGTAAATAGTTTGTTGGTCATTTGTAAAAAGTATACCTAAATCGTTAGGGTTAAAGTCTTTATTCTCAAAATTATAACCAATTTCCCAATTCCAATGTCCAGAGTTGTAGCCAAAACTGTTATCAAAAGTATAACCTGTATTAGGATTGTTTATGTCGTCTGAAATATTACTCATTTTTACAGCGCCATCTAAATTATATTTACTGTCTTTGGTTTCTATGTGCCAATCTAGAGCTGTTACGTTTGCATCTCTAAAACGTCCGTCTCTTGTAACGTTTGTATTTATAAGAGAAACAGTAGAGTTTTGGTTAAATTGTTGGTCTAAAACTAAAATGTTATAATTGGTAAAAGGTGCTATTACTTCTTTTCTTATTTCATTTGTTGCATTATTTCTAATAGTTGCTTCGGTTGTCTCTGTTATTGCGTTAAAGAAACCAATTCCCAATCCTTTTTTTGTTCTTCCAGAAATTTTTATGGCATTTAGCATGGTTACTTTGCCTGGGTAATCAATTATTTCTTCATCACTGCTAAGGGAGTTAGATACATTAAATTGATCTATTGGTCTACCACCAATTCTTCTAGAGTAAAACAAACCACCTTTATTAAATAGTTCTGTTCCTTCTGTAAAAAACTGTCTTTGTTCTGTGAATTGTTGTTCAAACGGACCTAAATTTAATTCTACATTGTCAAAACCAACCTGACTAAAATCTGGTATTAATGTTGCATCTAAAGTAAAATTATCTGTTAAACCATATTTTAAATCCATACCAACACTGTAATCAAAATCTGTTTTTCCATCAAAAGAAACAGAAGTTGCAGAAGCGTAAGGGTATAAGTTTAATCTTGTTGGAGGTGTTATGTTGTTAAAACCTTCAATTAAACCATCATATTGTGTCCATCTTCCAACGGAATTATCAATATGAGTCCAAGTATGTTGTTCGTTTAATTTTTCTAAACGTCTATGAAAGTTAAATCCCCAAGATTGTACAGGTCTATTTGCAAAACGAATTGCTCTGTAAGGTAATTTTATCTCAACATTCCAACCTTTGTCTGTAATTTTTGCAGCACTTTCCCAAACGGCACTCCAGTTAAAATCTTCATTTCCGTTAGAAATTTTAGCATCTGCTTGATTTCCTGTTACCTGTACTATAAATTCAAACGGATTCTGTCCATCGTCATTTGGATTTATTGTAACTAAAAAGAAGTCTGCTTGACTAAAATTATCTCTTACTGCAAATTCTTGTGGAATATTTTCTGGATCTGGATCTGACATTTCAGCAGAAATATAAACAGCATTGTCATCATAAATAACTTTAACTGTTGTTTGGTATTCTGCAGAAACAGGTTTACCATTATCTGGTCTAAAAGTTATAAAATCTGTTAAAATTTCAGCGTTTTTCCAAGAAGAATCATTTAATAGGCCGTCTATTTTTGGGGCTTTTGTAATTCTTGTAGTTGTAACTTTTTTTCTATTCTTCTTGTTTTGAGCATTTACATTATAAGAGCAAATAGCAAGTAATAAAAACAATATAATTCTTTGAAACATAAGGTTTTGGTTGATTATGTGAAAACACATTGCGAAAGTATTTATCCTTTATAAATTCATTTCACAAAATTGTGTTAATTACACTAAAGACATACTTATTTTAGAAGTGTTACAATTAACAAGTGTTAAAAATTTCTTAATGAAATTTAGGTTGTATTTATTTAGTAGTTTTTTTTCTTTAAAACATTGCATAAAATAACATCTGAATTTGTATTTTTGTTTCCAGTTTAAACAAGATACAAATGAACTTACACGAATATCAAGGAAAAGAAATTTTAAATAGTTTTGGCGTTAGAATTCAAAGAGGAATTGTAGCAAGCACTCCTGCAGAAGCAGTTGCAGCAGCAAAACAACTTACAGAAGAAACTGGTACAGGTTGGCACGTAGTAAAAGCACAAGTTCACGCAGGTGGTCGTGGTAAAGGTGGTGGTGTTAAGTTGGCTAAAAACTTAGACGAAGTAAAAAGTATTTCTGATGATATTTTAGGAATGATGTTAATTACTCCTCAAACTTCAGCAGAAGGAAAATTAGTAAACCAAGTTTTAATTTGTGAGGATGTTTATTATCCTGGAGATTCTGAAACGGAAGAATACTATATGTCTGTTTTATTAAACAGAGCTACAGGTAAAAATATGATTATGTATTCTACAGAAGGTGGAATGGATATTGAAACAGTAGCAGAAGAAACTCCGCACTTAATTTTTACAGAAGAAATAGACCCATTATTAGGTTTAATGCCTTTTCAAGCAAGAAAAGTTGCTTTTAACTTAGGTTTATCTGGTACTGCATTTAAAGAAATGACAAAATTTGTTGCTTCATTATATACTGCATATATAAAATCTGATTCTTCAATGTTTGAAATCAATCCGGTTTTAAAAACATCTGACGATAAGATTATGGCAGTAGATGCTAAAGTATCTTTAGACGAAAACGCTTTATTCAGACATAAAGATTATGCTGCAATGAGAGATTTACGTGAAGAAAACCCAATTGAGGTTGAAGCGAAAGCTGCAGGTTTAAACTATGTAGATTTAGATGGAAACGTTGGTTGTATGGTT
>CAXBIR010000048.1:0-24329 GCA_963975825.1 uncultured Polaribacter sp. | reverse complement strand
CGGATACTAATTGAAAAACTATTTTCTAATTAAGCTAAAATGACCAGTTTTTTTTCTAACATTATCATTGATGTCTATTAAAACGGCATTGTACCAATAATCATTGCTAGGAACTGTTTTTCCATTATAATTGCCATTCCAGCCATTATTTGTTTTTAAATCTAAGTTTTTTAAAATTTTACCATACCTATCAAAAATTTGTAATTGCACTTCTTTGTAAAAAGTGTTTTCTATTCCTAATACTTTCCAAGTGTCATATACTCCATCACCATTAGGTGTAAAATGTCTCTGGAAATAGATAAATGAAACTTCTTTTGTGTTAGTAATACCACAATTGTTACTATCATTTATGTAAACTTTATTTATACCAGGAGGTACATTTGTAAAAGTATATGATAAATTATCTGGGCCTTTTACAAAATTAGATAATGTGTTATCGTTTAAAGAATATTCATAATTACCCTTACCTGTTACTGTAACAGTTATAGAATTATCAGAAGGTTCATCTTGATCGTCTAGAAAAGTTACAGATTCTATTAATGCTACGTTAGATTCTATAACAGTAAATGTATTATAACCTATACATGAAAAATCATCTGTTAAATCTGAAGTGTCATTTGCGTAATACCTTGATGCTTCAACTCTATATTCTCCCTCTTTATTTGCTTTTAAAATACTGTTTGTTTCACCTATTAATAAATTTCCATTTAAATACCACTTATAAGTATCGCTAAGATTACCTGTACTCGCATCTAAATCTGTTGTAATTAACTGCGGACTATCTATTGGGTTGTTAACACATAAGTATATATTATTAATATTTCCTTGTGGTATTGGACGTTTATTTACGTATAAATCAAATTCTCCAATTCCTGCGCATAAATTCCCTTTAGAAATTCTAACATAAATTTTAATACCGTCAATAAATTTATTTTCATCGTAAGGTTTTTCTATTTGATTTATTTCTTTTTCCGCATCATTTTTATTTAAAAAAAAACTAAATTGAAAATCACTTTTATTGAATGTGCTATTTTCAGCTATAATTTTATTAATTTTAGAATCAAAATCAAAAATAGCATTATTGGTTCCAATACTATTTCTTGCATTTGTTGTTGACCTATTAAAATCTAATTCACTTTCATACATGTCGTCATATTTAGACAAAGACGTTGGAGTTACTTCGAGATTAACTTTTCCAGTACTAAAACAACCTGTTTTTTTATTTGTAATTTTTACCAGTAAATTATGATTAAAAGGTTTTGATATAGGGTTTCTGTATCCTATCTTTTCTATTATTTCATTTGAAAGAGTAGTGTCTTCTGCTTCATAAAAAGAAATGTCTTCATTTAATAAGTTATCTGTTAGTTTATTTTCTAAAGATTTTAAATTAAATGCTGTGATTCCATCAGTTGTATTACTATCAAAATCACATTGATTGTAGGTTTCGATAGATTTTACAATTGGTAATGGATTTACAACTAAATTAAAAGTAGCATTATATTCAATTGTATTTAGGCAGGTGTCCTCGAGGGTTATAACCAAACGATAAGTACCAGAGTTAGATTGCTGTAAGTTATTTAATATTAATTTATGTTCTGGAGCAGAAGTAGTTATTTCTGATTTTGTTATTCCATTATCAAATGTCCAAGTATATTTTAAATTTTTACCTCTGATACTTGCGGGTACAACTGCTTTAGATTCTCCAATGCAAGTTTCTAAATCTACAAAGTTTAAGGATTGACTTGTATCTTCATCCTTAATTTCTATGTCTAAAAAGAAAGATTGAATAAATGGTGGTAAACCTTCTGTAGCAATACGACTTTCTAAGAAAATACCTTCATCTTCAAAACTCACATTTTCTGCTTCTTTTTCAGGGAAATTAATGACACCTAGATAATTTGTTCTACTTCTTGTATAATATATTTTACCATTTGATGCTAGTTGAAGAGCTCCTCTATAACCACTATCTGTTCTATAAACTTCTTTATAACTATTGTTAATGTCTGCTATTAATTTACTAGTTAGATCATACTGTATTATTCTTGCATCATTGGGAAGAGTTCTAGTCCCTGTTCTAGAATTTCTTTGACTATTGTTACCTGTAGAAATGTATAGTTTTTTACTACTTCTAGAAAAACCTATGCCATATGCATTTAAATTTTTAATATTTAATCTCTTTTCATTTGTTACCTTTCCTGTCAAAGGGGCAAAGTCATAAATAAAAGTTTCTTGAATCCCTTGAGAAGCGTTAACTAATGAGTTTCCATCTGGTGAAAATTTTAAAGATCCTCTTGGGTCACTTGTAAAACTATGAGTAGAAGTAATCGCAGAGGACTTAACACCTGAAGCATCAATTAAATAGGAGTAAAAATTAGTTGCATCTGAGGTCAGTATCCAAAAAGTATTGCAATTTTGTCCTTTAATAGCGGTAATTTTTTCGGTTGCATTAATTGCTTCTCGTAGTGGAGTATTCTTGCTAGTAACCTCGCCTAAGTTTCCATTCTTAGTAATATCTACTGTTGAGTATTTAACACCATCATTATTACTACTATTTGTTACAGTGAAAATATAATAGATATTACTGTCTAATGGCTTAGGTACAATAATTGCAGATTGAGTACTAGATGAATTACCTAACAGCCCAGTACCATTTAGCATTATAGATCCATTCTTATCGTAAACAGTTTGTCCGTCTGTGTAAAATTGCAACTCTCCTTTAGCATTAGATATAGAAGCAGAACCTTCGTCAGTAAAAATAGAACCTTTAATAGCCGTCGGTGGTTCTGTGCTAAAATCTAATCCAGCATTTTCACCAAAATACCAAAAGTTAGCTTCTTTTTGAGAAAATACATTTAATGCAATAAATAATAGTAAAAATGATAAAATACTCTTCATTTGACGATATTCTTTTTGTAAAAGTCAAATATATCTAAAAAGTACTACAAATCTCTCTTTTTTAACAGTCTAAAAGACAAATAAATAAAGATGAATGTCCAAACAGAAACAATAACAATTGTAGAAAAATCTACTGCGTAACTTTTTGTAAATGTTTCTCCTATTTGATTTGCTACAGATCTAACAGCACCTAATCTAGTAAAAGGTTCTTTAATTAAATTTGCCATAGATTCAAATGGAAGAAATTGCATAACAGCATCTACTTTTTCACTTGTGTTTTCAGAATCTTTAAAACTCCAGAATAAATATCCTTTAAAAATACTTTCAGCAAAAAACCAAACAACCATTGCACCAATAGCAAAAGCAGATCTTTTTACTAAAATACCAAAGAATAAACCCATTGAGAAAAAACCAACTAGTTTTATAAAGAAAGCTAATAAATACTGTAAATCTGATGTTATAATTGCAAATTCATTATAATCTGAATAGAATAAGCCTAAAATTAATGAGACAGCAAAAACAAATATTGTAGAAACTAAGGCAAAAACAACAACTGTATAAAATTTAGATAGAATAAATTCTTTCTTGCTTAAACCGTCAATTAAGTTTTGCTTTAATGTTTTGTAGCTGTATTCATTTGCCATCATAGAAACAATAACTAAAAGTAAAAAGAACTTTAGTATTGCTGCCATATAAGTGTTAAAATGCCAGATATATGGAAAATTAAATATTCCTATTTCTGCTAAATGAAATTTTATAGGACCAATATCAAACTTAATAGCTGCAATTAATGCAATACAAGTTAATAGGCCAAAGTATATCAACGACAAAACTTTACTTGCTTTGTTGTATTTTAATTTATGAAACTCTATAGTTAATAGTCTTAACATAATATTTTATAATTTAGGTTGATTTTTTTTCTTCAACTTTAGATGAAGTATTTAAAAAATCGAGAAGGTTAGTTGTTGTTTGTTAAATCTAAGAATTGTTGCTCTAAACTTGGCTTACGTTTTACTAAATGACTTAAAGTAATACCTTTATTAAATAAAAAGGTGTTCATCTCTGTTGGTGTAATAGTGTCATTTAAAGTAGCAATAATAGTTTCGTGATCTTTGGTAACTTTATTAATAGAAGGATGGTTTTCTAACTCTATTAAAAGTTTATCTTCATCTTTTTCTACTTTCAGTTCAAATAAACCATTAGAAGCAGTCATTTCATCAACTCTACCACTATATAATTTTTTACCTTTTCTAATTACAACTACATGAGAACATACTTTTTCTACTTCATCTAATAGGTGAGAAGCTAAGAGAATGGTAGTTCCTGTACTTGCAATTGTATTTATAATTTGTCTTATTTCATGAATTCCTTGAGGATCTAAACCATTTGTAGGTTCGTCTAAAATTAAAATTTCTGGATCATTTAACAATGCAGAAGCAATTGCCAAACGTTGTTTCATTCCTAAAGAAAAAGTCTTAAACTTACTGTTTTTTCTCTCGTAAAGATTTACTGTTTTAAGTTTTTCGTCTATTTTATCTGAAGGAATTCCTTTAATTGTACAAATTAATTTTAAGTTTTGTACAGCTGTCATATATGGGTAAAAGTTTGGGCGCTCTATAATTGCACCTACTTTTTTTAGAGCTTCGTGGGTAGATAGTTTTCCGTTAAACCAAGAAAACTCGCCAGAAGTTCTGTTTACAACATTTAAAATAATACCTAAAGTGGTAGATTTTCCACTTCCATTTGGCCCTAAAATACCATATACATTTCCTTTTTTAATATCAAAAGAAAGGTTGTTTACAGCATGAATAGTTCCGTATTTTTTATCGAGATTTTTAAGAGATAAGATAGTTTCCAAAGAAATTGAGTTTAGTCGATTATGTTTGTAAGACGACTAATTTACAATTTTGTTACATTAGATTATAAAATACACAATTAAAATTTTATTGTAAAAAGTAAAAAGCTCAATTTAAACAATTGAGCTTTTTTTATAATCTACTAAATTTGTGTAAAAAATTATATTTCTAAAATTTGACGAATCATTTGGTTTGTAAATCCCCATTCGTTGTCATACCAAGTCATAACTTTAAGAAGATCTCCATCTACCACACGTGTCATGCTTAAATCTACTGTAGAAGCAAAAGGGCTTTTAATTATGTCTGAAGATACAATTGGTTCATAAGTTGTTGCTATTACTTTTGCGTAACGAGAAGTTGTAGCTTCTTCTTCTAAAATTGCATTTACTTCTTCTACAGTTACTGGTCTTTCTGTTACAAATGTCATATCTGAAATAGAACCTACCGGAATTGGTACTCGTAATGCAACTCCATCAAATTTATTTGCATACTGTGGTAATGCTTTTGTTGTTGCAATTGCAGCACCAGTAGATGTTGGTACAATATTAGCTGCACCTGCGCGTCCCATTCTGTAATTCTTTTTAGAAACAGAATCTACCATGTTTTGTGAGGCAGTATAGGCATGCACAGTAGTCATAATAGCTTTTTTAATTCCTATTCTTCTACCTAAAACTTCTACAACCGGACTAATATTATTTGTGGTACAACTAGCGCAAGAAAAGATACTAACTTTTCCTTCATCAGAATTTACTCCATGCACAATTGTAGGTGTATCTTCACTTTTTGTAGGTGCAGAAATTACAACCGTTTTAGCACCTGCAGTTATATGTTTTGCAGCATCTTCTCTTTTTGTAAAAAAACCAGTACTTTCTATTACAATATCTATATTATCTTCTTTCCAAGGTAATTCTTCTGGATTTCTGTTAGAGTAATATTTTATTTTCTTTCCGTCTATTATTAGATGGTTTTCATCATGAAGTACTTTTTTCTCATAAATTCCATAAACGGAATCGTAATTTAATAAATAGGCTATATTATCTGAAGTTACTAAATCGTTTACAGCTACTATTTCTAAGTTTGGTGTGTCTAAAATAACTTTTAAAGCAGCACGTCCAATACGTCCCATACCATTTATTGCTATTCTTTTCATAATTTTATTTTATAATTAATGACTTTAAAGATAGTCTTTAAATTACAATAATCCTTACAATAAAAGTAACAAGATAGCTTCTAACTTATTCATAATTTAAAGTTAGAAAATTAATACAATAGTATTTTATTTGGTAAGTTTATTAGTACTCATTGTAGTCGAAATCGTCAAAATGACCAAATTCGTCATCAATATCTTCTTCATCACCAAAACCATCATCTAATTTTTCTGCAACAAATTCTTTTTCTGGTGCTTCATTAGGTATTTCACCAACTGTAAGTATAATTTGAGGTAAACCTTCTTTCTTTTCTGAAGAAATTTCAATTACATCAACATAAAAAGTCCACATTTTTAAAAAATCATAAACATAAATTAGTTTATCATTTTCTTGTGTTAAAGTAGTGTTTAGAATACAAGTTTGCATAGAAACGCCTTCTCCAACTTCTTCCATGTTAAATAACGGAATTTCTTCACCTTGCGTCCATTCGTCATCAGTTCTGTAAAAAGAAGCCATTTCTCTACCTCCAAAACCAAAAGATTTGGCAATGGTTAAGTGTAAATCTTCTAAATTTAAGTTGTCTTCAACTAAAATTGTTCTAATTACATCTTCTTTTGTGTCTAAAATTACGCGTATTTTGTACATAGAATGCTTTAACTTTTCAGTTGCAAAAATACAATTTTTTATATGTATTTTTACATATTTAATAATTGATTATGGATAAAATAAGTATTTTAAAAGCATTTAATGAGCGTTCTAAAAATACGCTTATGGAAACTCTTGATATTGAATATGTTGCTATTGGAGATGATTTTTTAACAGCTAAAATGCCAGTAAATTCTAGAGTTCATCAGCCATATGGGCAATTGCATGGTGGTGCTACAGCTGCGTTAGCAGAAAGTGTAGGTAGTGCAGCATCTAACTTTTTTATAGATAGTAAAACACAATTTATAAACGGAATTCAACTATCTATAAACCATATTAAAAGTAAGAGAGAAGGTGTTGTTTTTGCTACAGCAAAAAATATTCATAAAGGTAAAACTACACATTTATGGGAAGTGAATATTGTAGATGAAGAAAATAATTTAATTTCAGTTGCAAAAATGACCAACATTGTTTTAGAAATAAGAAAAAAATAATTTTAGATTTGAATAATTTATTTGATAAAATTGCTCATCAATATAAAAGTGAATTACCTTTTGTAGCTTACAGAAAGCCTAATGAAATTAAGCTTTCAGCTTTTTTAATGCCTGATAACGAATTAAATTTTGTTTCAAATTTTAAAGAAAAAGGCTTTGTTTTTGCTCCTTTTAATATTGAAGAAAAGACCATTTTATTTTCAGAAGAAAAAGCACTTTTTTTAACAGAAAATGTATCAATAGATAGTTTTAAGTTAAAAGAGACCGTTTTTAATACAGACAATTCTACTAAAGAAAAGCATATAAATATTGTTGAAAAAGCAATTGAAAAAATAAAATCTAGTAGTTTACAAAAAGTAGTAATTTCTAGAAAAGAGTTTGTAAATCTTTCAAATGTTGATTTATTGGAAATTTACAAGAAGCTTTTAGCTACTTACAATAATGCATTTGTATATGTTTGGTTTCACCCTAAAGTTGGTTTGTGGCTTGGTGCAACACCAGAAACACTTTTAAATGTAGAGGGTACAGCTTTTAAAACCATGTCTTTAGCAGGTACACAAGTTTATAGGAAAACTGAAAATGTAGTTTGGAAATCTAAAGAATTAGAAGAACAAAAACTAGTTACAAACTTTATAGAAGATCAGTTAAAAGTTATTGCTACTAATTTAGAAGTTAATAAAACAGAAACTGTAAAAGCAGGTAATTTATTACATTTAAGAACTAAGGTTTCTGGGGTTTTACAAAATTCTTCTAACTTAGAAGAGTTAATTAGAGCATTACACCCTACGCCAGCTGTTTGTGGTTTGCCAAGAGATATATCTAAAGAGTTTATTTTAAAAAATGAAACTTATAACAGAAGTTTTTACACTGGTTTTTTAGGAGAATTAAATCTTCAATATTTACAAAAAGAAGAAAGAAGTACTTTTCTTTTTGTAAACTTACGATGTATGAAAATAGAAAACAATAAAGCTACCATTTTTATTGGTGGTGGAATTACTAAAGACAGTATTGCTGTAAAAGAGTGGGAGGAAACGGTTTCTAAGTCTAAGACAATGAAACGAGTTTTGTGATTTTTAAAGTTAAATAATAAAAGCAAAAAACCGCAAATAGTAAATTTGCGGTTTTTTCTTTTTGTGTAAAATTGAATTTGAATTGAAATTATTTCTTGTAGAATTATCAAAAATAGCTAAACAAGATCAGTATAAAACTGTTATATATCATCAAAAGAAATGTCTGTAAAACTTTCTGTAGAAGTTGTTTCTTCAGTTTCTGTTTTAGGCAACTCTTCTTTTTTAAAGTCTTTTTGGTGGCGTTCGCTAATTACTTCATCACCTTTTTCATTAATAATGTAGTCTGTAGCTTTTTTTAGCATTTCATGAAAGTCTGTAAAATCTTCTTTGTACAAGTAAATTTTATGCTTTTGATAGTGAAAAGTACCATCGTCATGTGTAAATTTTTTACTTTCAGTAACTGTTAAATAATAATCGTCTGCTTTTGTTGCTCTTACATCAAAAAAATACGTTCTTCTTCCAGCTCTTAATACTTGTGAAAAAATTTCTTCCTGTTCAACTCTCTCTGCCATGTTCTTTAAAAAAATAGTAGTTATGTAATTATTTATAGTAACAAATCTAATAAAATATTTTACGTAGCAATGTTAAAGATTAATTTTCTTTTTCTAAAAGTTGCTGTTCGTATAAATCTTTATAGTATCCTTTTTCTGTTATTAGTTGATTATGAGTGCCTTGTTGAATTATTTTACCAGCATCTAAAACAATTATTTTATCTGCATTTTTAGCAGAAGAAACTCTGTGGCTTATAATAAAGGTAGTTTTATTTTTAGAAACTTTCTTTAAATTTGCTAAAATTCTTTCTTCAGTTTCTGTGTCAACTGCTGATAAACAGTCATCAAAGATTAAAATCTTAGGGTTTTTAATAATTGCTCTAGCAATAGAAACACGTTGTTTTTGTCCGCCAGAAAGTGTAACACCACGTTCTCCTAATATTGTTTGATATCCGTTAGGAAAATCTACAATATTATCATGAACAACAGCGTCTTTTGCAGCTTGTATAATTTCTTCTTCTGTAGCGTTTTCTTTACCAAACTTTATATTATTACCAATACTTTCAGAAAATAAGAAAGGATCTTGTGGTACAAAACCAATCTGATTTCTAATGTCATTTAAATTAGTAGATTCAATTTTATTGCTATCTAATAAAATAGTACCTTGTTTAGTATCATATAATCTAGCAATTAATTCTATTATTGTAGATTTTCCAGAACCTGTTTTTCCTAAAATAGCAACTGTTTCTCCAGCTTCAACAGAAAAATTAATATTTTTTAAAGCGGTAATATTTGTATCGTCATAAGTAAATGTTACATCTTTAAAGTCTACTTTACCTTGTAATAATGTAGGTTTGGTATTGTTATTCTGTATTTCTGGTACTTGTTCTAAAAACTCGTTAATTCTAACTTGAGATGCTTCTGCTTGTTGTATCATAGAAGTTACCCAACCTACAACAGCAACTGGCCAAGTAAGAATATTTACGTACAACATAAACTCTATGATGGTTCCTATTTGAATTTCATCATTAATATATTGTTGTCCACCAACATAAATTACAATTAGGTTACTTAACCCAATTAGTAAAATCATTAATGGAAAAAATAAAGCATTTGCTTCTTGTAAATGAATATTTTTTTCTTTGCTTTTATCAGCAATTGCATCAAAGTCTTTTATAATAGAATTTTCTATTCCGTAAGATTTTACAACACTAATTCCAGAGAAAAATTCTTGATTAAAAGTAGTTAGTTTAGATAAATATTCTTGAACAATACTACTTCTTTTATGTATTACTTTACTTAAAGCAAAAATTGAAATTGATAATACAGGAAAAGGAAGCAAGGTGTACATTGTTAATTTTACATCAATATTTATCATTTGAGTAAAACCAACTGCTAAAAGTACAATCATATTCATGCTATACATTACAGCAGGCCCAACATACATTCTTACTTTAGAAACATCTTCAGAAATTCTATTCATTAAATCTCCAGTTCTATTTTTTTTGTAGAAATTTAGAGATAGTCTTTGGTATTGTTGGTAGATTTCATTTTTTAAATCGAATTCTATTAATCTAGAAGTAACAATTATTGTCTGTCTCATTAAAAAAGTAAAAAAACCAGCTAAAATAGCAACTCCAATAATAATTAAAACATTTATTAGAAGCTCGTGTTTTACAGCATCTATGTCTGTTATTAAACCATTTTGGTAATCTTCTACAATATTTAAAGAGTCTCCAACAATTTGTGGAACTTTAAGAGCTAATAATTTTGATAATATGGTGATTAATATACCTATTAGTAATCGCCATTTATATTTTACAAAGTATTTATTTATATATTTTAGAGCCTTCAATTGAAATACGAAATTTAAAAAATAAAATTACTATTAATAGAACCGATTTTTCTATATATTCTGTTAAAATAAATGAAGAAAGTATTATTTATTTTAAAGTACGAAGATACGTTTTTATAAATAATTGTAGCCTTTTTTTATGGTTAGTAAATGCTTAAAATAAAAAGCAAAAAGAAATTAAAATAGTTGCACATTTAGAAGTAAAATAATATTATTTTTGTGGCTCGTTAGAAACTAAACCATCGTGTTTTATTTAATAAAAGTTCTTTAGAAAAAATGATTAACAGAAGACATATTCGAGTTAAAGTAATGCAATCTGTGTACGCTTTATTACAATCTCATAATGATGATATTATTAGAGAAGAGAAATTCTTAAAGCACAGTATTTTAAAAATGTTTGATCTTTATGTATTAAACCTTCAATTGCTTATAGAAGTACAAAAGTTAGCTGCTAAAAAAATGGCACTTTCTAAAAAGAAAATTCTTGCTACAGAAGCAGATTTAAAGCCCAATACCAAATTTATTGACAATCAATTGATTAACGCATTTGCAGAAAGTGTAAGTGTAGAAGGTTATGTAGAGTTAAATAATTTAAATAACTGGGAAGAAAATGATGAATATGTTAAAATAATTTTTGAAGAATTGCAAAACAGCGATTTGTACAAAAAGTATTTAGCAACAGAAGAAAGCTCTTTTAAAACAGACAAAAATTTTGTTGTAGATTTCTTCAAAGAAATTATTGCACCAAATGAAAAGTTAGCAGAATATTTTGAAGACAAGATGATTTCTTGGGTAGATGATATTCCTTTTGTTAATACTTGGGTTGTTAAAACTTTAAGCAAACAAAAAGCAAGTGGTTTATTTGTCTTAGGATCTTTATATAAAGATAAAGATGATGAAGAGTTTGTTTCTAATCTATTTAGAAAAACAGTTTTAAAGCAAGCAGATTACGAGCAAGTTATTGCAGACAAAACACCTAACTGGGAAACAGATAGAATTGCAGAAATAGATATGATATTAATAAAAATGTCTATTTCAGAATTTATGAATTTTCCTTCTATACCAACAAGAGTAACTATAAACGAGTATATAGAAATCTCTAAAGATTATTCTACAGAAAAAAGCAGCTACTTTATTAATGGTGTTTTAGATAAAATTTCTAAAGAATTTATAGCCGAGAATAAAATAGTTAAAATAGGTAGAGGATTAATCTAAACATAAAATATTTTATTATTTTTACAAAAAATAGAAAAACAATGAAAAAAATAACATTCTTATTTGCTTTTTTAGTAGCAACAACATTTATGATTTCTTGCGGAAACGGAGGAGCATCTACAAAGATTAATAAATCTAATTTAGATAACGCTAAATCTAGAGATGCAGAAATTAAAAAAGGAGTTGCTTCAATTTCTTTAGATAAAAAAGAGTACGATTTTGGTACTGTTAACGAAGGAGATATTGTAGAAACTGTATTTAAAGTTACAAATTCTGGTAAAACAGATTTAGTAATTACAAATGCTACAGGTTCTTGTGGTTGTACAGTTCCTGTTTGGCCAAAAGCACCAATTAAGCCAGGTGAAACTGGAGAAGTAGCTGTAAAGTTTAATACTTCTGGTAAACCAAACAGACAAATGAAAACAGTAACTTTATCTACAAACACAGAATCTGGTAGAGAAGTATTAACACTTAGAGGTTCTGTAACACCTAAAGCAAAATAATGTTCAATACAATTTTTTTACAATTCGATTCTGGAAGTTTAGCAAGTATGTTGCCTTTCGCAGCAATGATTTTAGTCTTATATTTTTTTATGATAAGACCACAAATGAATCGTCAAAAGAAAGAAAAAGCTTTTCAGGCAGAAATAAAAACAGGAACAAAAGTAATTACTTCTAGTGGAATTCACGGAAAAATTACTGAAGTTAATAACACAGATAACACAATTACAATAGAAACAGGAGCAGGGAAAATTAAGTTTGAACGTTCTGCTATTTCTATGGAATTAAGTAAAAGATACGCAGCACCTGCTAAAAAATAATTTTACTTAAAATATTTTATTAAAAGTGAGTATTGTCTTTTTAGATAATACTCACTTTTTTCTTTCTAAGCTTTTGTGTAGATTGCATCATCAAAATAATACACTTGAAATCTAAAAAAAAAATTCCTAAAACATTTATTAGCTTTCTATTAGCTTCTGTACTTATTTGGCTTTTAATAACGCTATCTAAAGAGTATACTGCAACTATTAGTTTTCCTATAGAATACACTAATATTTCTCAAAATAAGTTATTACAATCTACGCCTATTAAAGAATTAAAGGTTGTTGTTAAAACTAACGGATTTAAGATTTTAAGAACAAGAGTAAATACCAAAAAGGTATTTGTTAATGCAAATTCATTACTAAAGAAAAAAGGAACAACACATTATCTACTTATTAAAAAACAGAAACAACGCATACAAGAGCAATTACCTTCTGGTTTAGAATTAAAAGAGATAATTAAAGATACTTTGTTTTTAGATGTAGGTAGTTTAGTTACAAGAAAACTTGCACTTAAACCAAATGTTAAAATAAAATACCATGTTGGTTATGATCTTTCTGAACAGATAAGCGTTACACCAGATAGCATTTTAGTATCAGGACCAGAAAATTATATTTCAGAATTAAAGAATTTAGAACTTTTACCTTTAGAACTAGAAGATGTAAAAACAGATTTTTCTCAAAAAGGAACTATAAAAATACCAAAAGGAGTTAAAAATTTAAAATTTGAAACTAAAGAAATAATAATTTCTGGTAAAGTAGAAAAGTTTACAGAAGGAACATTAAATGTTAGATACAATATTATAAACGTACCCGAAGGTTTAGAAATTAATACTTTATCTAAAGAGGTAGAAGTAACCTTTATAGTTGGCTTATCTGGTTTTAACAATATAACTAAAGATTCTTTTAAAATTGAGTGCGATTATAATATGGCTGCAACAAATAATTTAGGTTATTTAATTCCTAAAATGGTTAACAAGCCGAACGAAATTAAGAGTTTTAAAATTACACCAAATAAAATAGATTTCTTAATACAAAATTAAAATGATAATTGGTTTAACAGGTGGTATTGGTAGTGGAAAATCTACAGTAGCTAAAATGTTTCAAAATTTTGAAAACGTTGCAGTCTATATTGCAGATGTTGAAGCTAAAAAATTAATGAATTCATCAGAAATAATAAGAAAAAATCTTATCAATGCTTTTGGTGAAGAAACTTATAAAGATAATCTATTAAACAGAACATATTTAGCTAGTATTGTCTTTAAAAACAAAGAAAAACTACAAATTTTAAATAGCATTGTTCATCCAGAAGTAAAGAGACATTTTCAAGAATATATTAAGCTTAATGCAACTAAAACTTATGTTATTTATGAAAGTGCAATTTTATTTGAAAGCAATACTCAAAATCAGTTTAATTTTATTATTTCTGTTTTTGTAACTCTAGAAGAAAGAGTTAAACGCGTTCTAAAAAGAGATAAATCTACTAGAGATGAAGTGTTAAGTAGAATAAAAAGTCAATGGAAAGAAGATAAAAAACTACTTTTATCTAACTACATTATTAATAATCATACACTTAAAGAAACTGAGGTTTCCGTTAAAAATATTCATAATATTTTAACACAAAAAGCAACCACAATTCTGTAAAGCTTACCCTTTTTGTTAAATAACTCTTAAAGTTCTATTAAAACCGTTAATTTAGGTTAAAATCGATAATTACAACTTATGAAAGTAGTAAATTTGATTTATGCGTAAAAAAATGTTTATTCTTATAGTAGTTTTAATGAGTGTTTCCTTAATAGGAATTATCACTGTACAACTGTATTGGATAAACAATGCTTTAGAAAGTAAGAAGGCTCAATTTAAGAATGATGTACAAAAATCTTTAGGTGCAGCAACAGAGAGAATCAACGAAAAAGAAAAGAGTATTTATTATAAGGAAATTGAAAGTTTTATAGGTCAGAAAGGTTTGCCTGATAAAGCAGAATTAAAAAGTTTTTTAATTGAACAAATAGATACTATAACCAAAGAAAAAATAACATTTGGAGGAACTTTTTTAGAAGAAAATTTTAATTTACCATCATCTTCTTTTTTAGACAACGATTCTGTAATAATTAAAAGAATAACTGGTAAAAAAGATTTCTCTATAACATCAACATTTAAAACACCAGACAATTTATTTTCTAGTTTAGATGAAAAGAAATTTTCATTTGTAAAAAGATATACAGATTTAGAAAAGTCTTATATGGAATCTACGTTTTTAAGTTATAAAAACTTAAAACCTATTCATGAAAGAGTTGCCAATAATGATTTAAACAGAACAATTAAAGAAGAGCTAATAAAAAGAAATATAAAATTAGATTTTAAATATGGCGTTTATGGTTCAGATGGTTTAGCAACAAAACTAAAATCTGGCTATTATACAATTAATACAAAAGAAGGGCTTGAATATCCTCTTTTTTTTGATGCAAATGGAAATGTAGATTATAATCTATACATAACTTTTCCTAACGAGAATGAACATATTCTTTCTGGTATTTCTAGTATTTTATTACTGTCATTATTTTTTATTCTAATAATTATAATAGCTTTTTCAAGTTCTTTATATCAATTAATAAGACAGAAAAAAATATCAGAAATTAAAACAGATTTTATTAATAATATGACGCATGAATTTAAAACGCCAATTGCAACTATAAACTTGGCATTAGATTCAATAAAAAACCCAAAAATTTTAGGAGACGATTCTAAAGTTTTACGTTATGTAGAAATGATTAGAGATGAAAATAAAAGAATGCATTCTCAAGTAGAAAATGTATTAAGAATTTCTCGATTAGAAAAAAATCAAATAGATTTAAGTAAGGAAACTATAGATTTACACGACACAATAGAAGATGCAATTACGCATGTTAATTTATTGGTAGAAGATAGAAAAGGAAAAATTAAAACACATTTTGAAGCTTTAGAATCAGAATTACCAGGAAACCAATTTCACTTAACAAATGTTGTAGTGAACATGTTAGAAAACGCAATAAAATATTCTGAAGGAGCACCAATTATAGATGTTTACACAGAAAATACTACCAAATCTTTTGTGTTTAAAATTAAAGATTCTGGTATAGGAATGAGTAAAACAGTTCAAAAACAAGTTTTTAATAAATTTTACAGAGAACAAAAAGGAAATATACATGATGTTAAAGGCCATGGATTAGGTTTAGCATACGTAAAAGAAATAGTAGAAAAACACCACGGAACAGTTTTTGTGGAGAGTGAAAAAGGAAAAGGAAGTACGTTTACGGTTAAACTACCGTTAATTTAAGAAAAACATATAATAATGGGAAGTAAAAAGATTTTATTAGTTGAAGATGATCCAAATTTTGGAACAGTTCTAAAAGATTATTTAGCGTTAAATGATTATAACGTTACACATGCAAAAGACGGTATAGAAGGTCTTATTATGTTTAAAAATAGCGATTATGATTTGTGTATTTTAGATGTAATGATGCCTAGAAAAGATGGCTTTTCTTTAGCACAAGACATTAGAGTAACCAATAAAGAGGTACCAATTATTTTCTTAACAGCAAAAACATTAAAAGAAGATGTTTTAAAAGGTTATGCAGTTGGTGCAGATGATTATTTAAATAAACCTTTCGATTCTGAAGTTTTATTACATAAAATTAAAGCTATTTTACAGCGAAAAGAAACAGATAATTCGCCAGAAAGTGAGCAGTTTGAGTTTACTATTGGTAGTTTTTTCTTTAATTCTAAATTACGTCACCTTTCTGTAGGAGAAAAAGGCGATCCTATAAAATTATCTCCAAAAGAAAGTAAACTGCTACGTATGTTAGCTATTCATAAAAACGATTTAATGCCAAGAGAATTGGCTTTAACAAAAATATGGAGAGATGATAATTATTTTACATCTAGAAGTATGGATGTTTACATTGCTAAATTGCGTAAATATTTAAAGCTAGACGAAGCAGTAGAGATTTTAAATATTCATGGAGAAGGTTTTAGATTGGTTGATAAAACCTAAATTTTAAAAACTTCCCTAATAAGATAACTCAGTTTGTTTTACAAGCTGAGTTTTTTTGTATTTTTATAGGATGGCAGAGTTTATTAAAATTTATAATGAAAATCCGAATCCTAAAGAAATAGCAAAAGTTGTAAAAGTTTTACAATCTGGTGGTATCGTTATTTATCCAACCGATACAGTTTATGGTTTAGGTTGCGACATAACAAAAACCAAAGCTTTAGAAAAAATAGCTCAGATTAAAGGTATTAAGTTAGAAAAAGCAAATTTCTCTTTTATTTGTAATGATTTAAGCCACCTTTCAGATTATGTAAAACAAATAGATTCTTCTACTTTTAAAATTCTTAAGAGAGCCTTACCAGGGCCTTATACTTTTATTTTACCTGGAAGTAATAATCTTCCTAAAGTTTTCAAAAAGAAAAAAACTGTAGGAATTAGAATTCCAGATAATAATATTATTAGAACATTGGTTGCAGAATTAGGCAATCCAATAATTTCTACTTCTATTAGAGATGATGATGACGTTTTAGAATATACTACAGACCCAGAATTAATTTTCGAGAAATGGCAAAACTTGGTAGATATTGTTATAGATGGTGGTTTTGGAGATAATGAAGCTTCTACGGTAATAGATTTAACAGACTTTCCAACAGTAATTAGAGAAGGAAAAGGAAGCATAGATATTTTATAAAATTAATAAAAAGTAAAAATTGCCAGTAATTAAATTAACTACAGAAATTAATACTACTAACATTGAAACAGTTTTTAATTTAATTAGGAGTATAGATTTGCATAAAATATCTACAAGTAAATCTAAAGAAGAGGCTATTGCTGGTAAAACTTCTGGATTAATATCTTTAAATGAAACTGTAACTTGGAGAGCAAAACATCTTGGTTTTAAACAGAATTTAACTTCTAAAATAACAGATTACGTTTTTCCTACTTTTTTTGCAGATGAAATGGTAAAAGGTGCTTTTAAAAGTTTTAGACACGAGCATTATTTACAAGAAGTAAAAGGAAAAGTAATTGTAAAAGATGTGTTTTATTATGAATCTCCTTTAGGAATTTTAGGTAAAATTGCAGATTTTCTATTTTTAGAAAAATACATGACCACTTTTTTGAAAGATAGAAACCTAGTTATTAAAGATTTTGCAGAAACGAATAAATGGAAACAAATTATTACTACTTAAGGCTCTTAAATTTTTTTCTTCCTAATGCAAAATACTGCCAAACAATACTAGTATGTAGATTATAATCTTGCTTTTTCTGAAGTTTTCTTCGTTTGCCTAAAAATTTAAAGAAGTTTTTATAAAAACTAATATGAGCTTTTAAAATAGCAAAAGTATGAATTGGTCTTAATTCAATTAAAAATTTAATTCCAGCGATACCATCTAAAATTAGGCGAGAAAAAACCACAAATAAAAACCACTTTTTTGGAACATTTTTTACAACATTTAATAAACTATTTCTAAAGTTTAAAAATGTTTTATGTGGGTTTGTTTCTTGTAAAGTTGCGCCACCAACATGGTAAACAGTAGAAGTACCAACATATTTTACCTTATAACCAATGTTTTGTGTTCTCCAACATAAATCTATTTCTTCTTGATGGGCAAAATAATCTTCATCAAAACCACTTAATTTATGATACACTTTAGAACGTATAAATAAACAAGCACCAGAAGCCCAAAAAATTTCAGAAATATCATTAAACTGATCTGTATCTGTTTCTAAATTATTAAAAATTCTTCCTCTACAATAAGGGTAACCATACAAATCTAGAAAACCACCACCAGCACCAGCATATTCAAACTTAGTTTTGTTTTTATAATCTAATATTTTTGGTTGAATTATAGCTGTTTTTTCATCTGTATTAAAAACATCTAAAATTGGTTTTAGCCAGTTTTCTGTAACCTCTACATCAGAATTTAATAAACAGTAAATATCTGCTTCAATAGTTTTTAAAGCATCATTATAACCTTTTGCATAACCTCCGTTTTCTATATTTTCTACTATTTTTACTGAAGGAAAATATTTTCTTATATATTTAATAGAATTATCAGTAGAGGCATTATCGGCAACATAAATATCAGCTTCATTAGAACTGAAGCTTATAACAGAAGGTAAAAACTGTTCTAATAGTTTTTGTCCGTTCCAATTTAATATGACGATTGCTGTTTTCAAGGGTGCAAATTTACGTTATAAATCTTATTTAAAACTATTAGAAAATGGTTAATTCTAATAAGATAAAAACTAAATATAATCTGGAATGTCTTTTAAGAAAATATAAGTTTCATTTTCAAAATCCATTTTACAATAAAAGTGTTGTAAACCATTGGTAACTATTAAAAAATTGGCTTTTAATTTTAGATTGTATCGTGCAATTTGATCGAAAGTTGCCTGAGTAATTTTAATTTGTGGAGCTTTACATTCTACAATAATATCTGGTTTTCCTTCGGCATTAAAAACCAAAATATCTGTTCTTTTTTTTCTATTGTTAATTGTAAGCTGCTTTTCTAGAGCAATTAAAGAAGTTGGATACTTTTTTTCTTCAATTAAAAACTGCACATAATGTTGGCGAACCCATTCTTCTGGAGTTAAAACCATATATTTTTTTCTCAAATTATCAAAAATAAGCGTCTTATTTTCGTTACTTTTGAGTCTGAATTTATAGTTTGGTAGGTTCAATTTTTGCATCAATCAAAAGTAAATAAAAAACAGTTATGATACATTTATTAGTTGGTAATACTGGCGCAGGTAAATCTACATACGCAAGTAATTTAAAATTAGAAACTTCGGGCGTTATTTTTACTTTAGATAAATGGAATAAAGTTTTATTTTTTCCTGATAAGAAAGAAGAAAATGGTTTAGATTGGTTTTTAGAAAGAATTGATAGAGCAGAAGTTATAATGCAAGATTTAATATTACAATTAGAAAATACTGGTGTAGATAGTATTTTAGATGTAGGTCTTTCAAAATTTTTACACAGAGAAAAATATAGAAAATTTGCTAAAGAAAATAATATCAATATTCAATTCCATTTTTTAAATGTTTCAAAAGAAATTAGAAAAGAAAGAGTTTTAAAAAGAAACTTAGAAAAAGGGGCAACTTTTGAATTTGAAGTTAGTGAGGCTAATTTTGAATTTATGGAAAACTGGTTTGAAACGCCAACAAAAGAAGAGTTACAAAGTGCAATAATTACAAAAGAATAAATGAACGAAGTAAAAGCTATTGTATCAGACATTAAAAGTGGTAACATAAAACCTATTTATTTTTTAATGGGTGATGAACCTTATTATATTGATAAAATTTCTGATTATATAGAAGATAATATTTTAGATGAAGCTGAAAAAGGTTTTAATCAGCAAGTAATGTATGGTAGAGATGCTACTATTGAAGATATTGTATCTGCTGCTAAACGTTACCCAATGATGGCAGAAAGGCAAGTTTTAATTGTAAAAGAAGCACAAGATTTAAGCAGAAACATAGAAAAATTGGTTTCTTATGCAGAAAACCCACAACCCACAACTGTTTTAGTTTTAAATTATAAATATAAGAAATTAGACAAACGTAAGAAGTTACATAAAGCTATTGCCAAAACAGGTTTTATTTTCGAAAGTAAAAAACTGTATGAAAATCAAGTTTCAGACTGGATTCGTAGAGTCTTAAATGGTAAAAGTTATAAAATTGAACCAAAAGCTTCTTTAATGCTGGTTGAGTTTTTAGGAACAGATTTAAGTAAAATTTCTAATGAATTAGACAAATTAATGCTTGTTTTACCTAAAGATACTATTATTAACGATAAGCATATTGAAGAAAATATAGGTATTTCTAAAGACTTTAATAATTTTGAATTAAGAAAAGCAGTAGGAGAGAAGAATATAGTTAAAGCAAATAGAATTATTAATTATTTTGCAGAAAACCCAAAGAACAATCCTTTAGTTATGACAATTTCTTTGTTAAACGGATATTTTACACAGCTTTTAATGTTTCATGGTTTAAAAGATAAATCTAAAAGTTCTGTAGCTAAAAATTTGGGTGTAAATCCTTATTTTGTTGATGAATACTTTTTAGCTTCAAGAAATTATCCAATGCGAAAAGTGGCACAAGTAATTGCTTTTTTAAGAGATGCAGATGTTAAAAGTAAAGGGGTTGGGGCAAACCAATCTAACGAAGATATTTTAAAGGAATTATTATTTAAAATTTTACATTAAATTATGAAGAACATATTCGCCAAAGCAATTACAAATGATGTAATTGCTAGAATTGAAAAATTATCTTCTAAAACGCAATCAAATTGGGGTAAAATGTCTGTTTCTCAAATGTTAGCACATTGTTGTGTAACCTATGAAATGATTTATACAGATAAACATCCTAAACCAAATAAGTTTTTAAAAATGATGTTAAAGTTATTTGTTAAAAATGCAGTTGTATCTGAGAAGCCATTTTCAAAAAATGGAAAAACTGCGCCACAATTTATAATATCTGATGAAAGAGAGTTTGAAACAGAGAAGAAACGTTTGATAGATTTTCTTGTAAAAACACAAGAATTAGGTGCAAATTATTTTGATGGTAAAGAATCTCATTCTTTTGGAAAATTAACTAAAAACGAATGGAACAATTCTTTTTACAAACATATAAACCATCATTTAGTACAGTTTGGTGTTTAGTAGAATGTTTTAAGAATAAAAAAACCGAGCTTTTAGCTCGGTTTTTTTGTTCTTAATTTCTATATATTTTATCGTACAAGTCTTTATAAATTTCTTTAATAATTACACGTTTCATTTTCATTGTTGGTGTTAAATGTCCACCATCTATAGACCAAACATCTGGCGTAAGCTCAAAACGTTTAATGCGTTCCCATTTACCAAAATGTGTATTACATTTATCTACTTCTTTCTGAATTCTATTTATAACTATTTCAGAACTTATAATTTCTTGGTTTGTTTTACCTATTTGTAGGTTTTTCTTGTCAATCCAATCTTTTATAAATTCAAAGTTTGGTTGAATTATTGCTGCAGGCATTTTTTCACCTTCACCAATAACCATAATTTGCTCTATAAATAAAGATTGTTTTAATTCTCCTTCTAATAAAGGAGGTACTACATATTTACCACCAGAAGTTTTAAACATTTCTTTAGTTCTACCAGTAATTTTTAAGAAACCTTCTTCATCAAATTCACCTTTATCTCCTGTATGAAAATAGCCATCTTTTAAAACTTCTGCAGTTTTTACTTCATCTTTAAAGTAACCCATCATAACATTTGGTCCTTTTACTAAGATTTCACCATTTTCTGCAATTTTAACTTCAACATGCTCTATTACTTTACCAACAGTACCTACTTTAAAACCTTTTTGTCTTTGATCGTTAACAGAAACAACAGGAGACGTTTCTGTAAGTCCATAACCTTCCATAATTGGCATGTTTGCAGCAGCAAATACTTTGGTAAGTCTTGGCTGTAACGCAGCACTACCAGAAACCATTATTTTTAATTGGCCACCTAAAGCAGCTTGCCATTTAGAGAAAATTAATTTTCTAGCCAAACCAAGTTGTTTTTCATACCACCATCCATTTGCACCATTTGGTTCATATTTTAAACCTAAATTAACAGCCCAAAAGAATAATATTTTTTTAATTCCAGATAAATCTTCTCCTTTCAGAATAATTTTATCATATATTTTTTCATACAAACGAGGTACAGCAGTCATTACGCTAGGTTTTATTTCTTGCGCATTCTCAGAGAGTTTTTCTATGCTCTCTGCAAAGTATATAGATACACCACAATATTGGTATAGGTATAATATCATTCTTTCAAAAATATGACAAATAGGTAAAAAACTTAACCCAATATCTTTCCCTTTTTCTAAAGGAACTCTTTTATCTGAAGCTAATACATTAGATACAATGTTATTATGAGAAAGCATAACACCTTTTGGTTTACCTGTAGTACCAGAGGTATAAATTATAGTTGCTAAATCTTTAGGCTTTACTGCTTTTTTTCTTTCTTCAACTTCGTTTTGGTTTTCAGTGTCTTTACCTAATTCTAAAACTTCGTTCCAAGATTTTTCACCAATAATATCATCAAAAGTAAAAACACCTTTTAATTTAGTATTTGCTTTAATTTTATTTACTTTTTCTAAAACATCTGCATCAGAAACAAAACAATAAATAGATTCTGAATGATTTAGAACATACTCATAATCTTCTTTTGAAATTGTTGGATAAATTGGCACGTTTTGGGCGCCAAGTTGTAAAATACCAATATCACAAATATTCCATTCTGTTCTATTATTAGTAGATATTACCGCAATTTTATCGTTTGGTTTTACACCTAACCTTAATAGCCCTCTACTAATTTGATTGGCTTTATTTATGTATTCTTGAGTAGAAGTACTTTCCCATTTATTATTAGATCTGGTTGTAAATGCTTTACTTAATTTATAGGTTTCTAATTGGTAGTATGGTATGTCAAATAATCTCGTAATTTCTATCGGCATAAGTTGTAATTTGTACATTGCAAATTAGGAAAATTACTGCTATTTAACAAATACTTATTATAAGAGTTTATTAATTGCGAAATCTTTAATTTCAATATATGTTATTATATAATTCTGTAGAATTAGAATTGTGTGTTTGAATTAATTTTAAAAGTAAAGATTAATTTGATAATAATAGTTACAACTTCTTAGCTATAAAAATGTTAAGTTCTTTTTCTTTATTATAGAAAAAAAAATAATAACTTAATTTAAGTAATTTATATAAATGAAACTAGCTTCTTTAAATTAATAAAGAAGCTAGTTGAATTTTGGTTTTTGGTTAGCCCCTAATCTAACCGTTTTCCCTCGTTGTGCAATTTACAGCGAAATTTTAAACCTCATATAGGTGTTTTTACCTATTTTTTTTCAACTAAATATTTACTGAAGCTTTTTCCGTTAATTTTTGTGTATTTTGAATCAATCTCATAAGCTACATCCATATTTGAGATGTTAAAATCACCAGAAACCTTCATATATTTTATATTTAAGTCTTCTTCAAATTTTGTATTTTTAAAAGATACACCATCTTTAAACTGTGTGTATTTAAATGTAGCAGAATCTCTAAAAACAGCATTAGAAAAACTTACATTTCTACTAAACTTAGCATATTTAAAAGTTGCGGTTTCATTAAACTTAGTTTCTGAAAAATTAATATCTTCATCAAACTTAGCATATTTAAAAGTATTATCATCATTAAAAGTGCTTTCAGAAAAGTCTGATTTTCTTTCGAATCTAGAATATTTAAACATTGCTTTACGCTCGAAGTTACAGTTCTTAAAAATAGCGATATCTTCAAAACTAGCTGTAAAAGTATAACCAGAATCCTCATCTGGTATGTATGCTAATACATCATTTTCGAAAGTACAGTTTGTAAAAGAAATTTTAACATCTATTAATTTAACTACCTCATTTGTATTTCCGTTAGAGTTATTAGAATTCCAATTAAACCAGCTACTTTTTTTCTTTTTTGGTAACTTTTCCATCGCATCATCCATATAAGTAAAGTCTAAAACACCAACTATGGTTGCATTTTTTATAGAAATAGATTTACCAGCTTTTATATCTTTCATGATATCTGAAGCTTCAATTGTTTTTTGGCCAAACGAAATAGAAGTAACTAAAAAGAAACTTAAGGAAAGAAGTGTGATTATATTTTTCATTTTATTGAGTTTTAAAGTGTTTTATTAAATGACAACTTAAGAATATAATTGTGACAGTTTTTATGAAATAAATATGGTTATGTTGTTTTTAAGAGTAAAATGAATAGTTCATTTTA
>CAXBIR010000047.1:0-24438 GCA_963975825.1 uncultured Polaribacter sp. | reverse complement strand
TATTGAAATTAGAGAAAGTATTGTTTTGCCATTGTTAACTATTCAACAATATGCATTAAAGAAAATTCAAGAACTACAAAAATCAGCAGGAAATGAAGCTGAAATTGAAATCTTTGAAAAAATGGTCATGCGTTCTTTATTCGGAAATATAAATGCTAGTAGGAATTCTGCTTAGAAGTTTTATCACTTTAAAAAATATAAAATGCAATCTAAATTTAGGTTGCATTTTTTTTTATGGTTTAAACAATTTATAAAACATTGAATTCTACTTCATTTTAAGTTTATGTTAATATGGTTCTGTATAACTTTTGTTGCAAATGAATATTATATTTAAAACCAGGTCAATTTCTCTAAAACTCAAACACAATTTCGCTATTGCTTACATGAACTTTATTTTTCTCTTTCCAAATATTTTTATCTGAATCTCCAACTTTAATCGTATAAGTAGCTACATCATCAAACACTTTAGGTTTAAATGTATTTTCATTTATATTTAAAGAATATACTAATTCATTTAATTCTTCATTAATAATTTTAACAACTGGTTTGTTAATATTCTTAAATTTAATCTCTGGCAAATATGCTTTTGCTTTTCTTGCATAATTATCCTTTTGAGCAATTGTTATTGGCCAACCAGGATATTGACTATTTTTTTCTGTAGGATCTACAAAACGAGGCCAGCATTCTGTTTTTATGGTTCTTTCTTTTTTATTAAAAGTAACCAAACCAAAACCAACTGCCCTATTATGAAGCACTTTTGGCTCTTTGTTTATATTTTGAGGATTTGCTACTGCTAAAACAGACATTTTATTACCAAAACCATCAAAATGATTTCCTTTATAAACGGGGTTTTCTATTGTGTGATTTGTACTATCTACATTAGGCCAAAAACGACGAGGCCATAAATTATTAATTGCTGGTCCTGCAAAAGCAAAACCACTATCTGCATGCTCATCTAAACCATACTGAATAAATGAAGCCAAATGCTGATCTCCTGCAATATGAAAAGCAAATCCTTTTCTAATAATTTCTACAGCTTTATCCCTTTTTTTAGATGGCCAACCATTAGAATCCATATCTACAGTTGCTCTATCTCCTTTAATATATTCTCCTTTTTCAGGAATTTTTAATGAAGGAATTACTGCACCTGTTTTTGAACCCTTTGGAAGTGTAGCTACAGTAGCAAAGTTAGTTTGTGATAAAACTGCTTTCATTTCTGTATCATCAGACCAATCTTCTACCCAGTTTTCTAAAAACTCTTCTTGTCTTTTACCTAATAATTCTGCTTCTAAATTTTTATAGTTTTTAATATCAAAATCATCACTCATAATCCAACCATTCTTAACTTGTGCTTCTTTTGGTAAAACATGTAATGGAGATGATTTAAATTTTCTATCTTCTAAAATTGCAAAGCTTATTCCTGCATAATTCCATTTTGTATAATAAACAGAAATATTTTGTTTTACAGGAGTATTATCATAAGGATCTGGTAAATGGCTAGTTTGTGTAAACTGTACCATGTTTACCCAGTCTGCACTCATTTTATAACCTCCACTATCTTGAGAAAAAGCTCCAAAACCTTTAGAGTTATCTGCTTTCTTACCAGATTCTCCCCAAATATTTCCATGATACATATCATGATCATCAGGGATAATGGCACATGGTTTGTGTCTAAAAATTTCTCTATAAGACCAACCAAACATATACCATTTTCTTAAATAATCTAAACACCTTTTATCATAATCTCCTGTATACTGTGCTCCAAAACCTCCAGTTCCTTCATAAAACTGATCTCCCAAAAACATGATAATATCTGGTTGTAATTTAGAAACAGATTCATAAACATCTGCATCAGGAAAACCATAATGTGCATTACAACTAAAAACTGCAGCTTTAATACTTTCTTCTTTTATAGGTTCTGTAGCAATAGTACCTATAAACTCAAAAGTTTCGACACCTTTTTTTAGAGGTAATGTTACTACTATTTTATAAGGAATATCAGATTTACTATTCCAGTTTTCTATTGAAAAATTAATAGCTCTACCTTCACTCGTAATTGTTTTAGTTTGTAAAGTATTCCAGCTATTATTTCTTTTAAATTGCAATTCTACTTTGTGCCCAATAATGTTTTCTATAGGAGATAATTGAGCTGTTAATTTTAATTTGTTTTTATGTAAAGTATATTGTGCAAAGTTTATTGGACCAAAAAAATGATTTTCTTCGAATTTTAAGTCTTCAGAGGTAATTGCCCAATCAGAAAATTTAGCAGCTTGTTTTGTTGCTATATTTTCTTTTAGTTTTCCAGGTACATCAGCAAGAATAGAAAAGTTACCTGTTAGATTTTTATCTTCTACAATAAACTCTTTTTCTTTTAAAAAGTATTCATTTGTAATTGTATTTATAACACTTACTTTTAATTGATAATTGGTTGAATTTGGTGTAGCTTCGATTACTAATTGATATTTTTTTGGAATTTTTGTAAGCTTGGTTTTATAAATTTCTTGCCCTACTTTTAAATTACCATTATTGGTTAAACCAACATCAAAACCTTTCCCAAAAACTGCTGCAGATCTATAATCTTCATAAGGCCCTTTAGCACCTAATCTTAATCCAATACAAACTTTTGACAAATTCTTGATTTCGTCATTTAAAACCTCAACATAAACACTAGTTGTAAATGCAATTAACCCTTCTGGTTTTTGAATAGGAAGTAAATGTAAATTTCTGTTTTTTCCAGTGAAATCACATATTACAGAACCATCTTTAATAATCCAATCTTGTAAACGGTTTCCCCAATATATTGGGCCAACCCATTTCATATCTGGCCAGTTTGCCCAATCTGATTTATAAGTTACCCCTTTTTTGTATTGCCAGGTTTTTGATGATGCACATGAATATAATGTAGGACATAAACTAGGAATTAATCCACCTAAAACAATTGTTTTTAAATATTTTCTTCTATCCATATTTAATATAATTATTTTATATCTATGTAGTTTTTATTTAACTCTTTAGGCACAGGTGCATTTGTTTTTCTTCTCCATTCTTTTAACTCAGAATAAAGCTCTTTTACTTTTTTAGGGTTTTCTTTTGAAACATTATTTTTCTCTTGAATATCTTTCTCTAAATTATATAACTCTAAAGCTCCATCTTCAAAATATTCATGTAATTTCCATTTCCCTTTTCTAATAACACTTCCTGGTCTTGTTCTAAATAAAGAATCTCTTGCTTGTTCTTTTTTTGAATTAACTTTTTGTAAATAAATAGGAAAATGCCAAAAAAGCGCTCTTTCTTCTATTGCTCTATCCTCAACTAAGAATGGTAATAATGATACACCATCTAAACTGTATTTTTCTTCATCATTTACAACTTCTAAAAGTGTTGGATAAATATCTAAGCCAGTAATTGGTGTATCTGTAATTTTAGGGTTTCTTATTTTTTTAGGCCATTTTATTAAAAACGGAACCCTAATTCCACCTTCATAATAGCTACCTTTTCCTCCTCTAATAGGAGCTTGAGAAGAAACACTTGCTAAACCTCCATTATCTGAAGTAAAAATAATTAAAGTATTTTCTTCTAATTTTAGTTCTTTTAATGTTGCTAATATTTTACCTACATTGGTATCCATATTTTCAACCATTGCTCCATATTTTGCATTAAAACGAGCATCATTTTTTACTTTATCTGTGTACTTTTTAACTAAATTTTGTTTTCCTTGAAGTGGTGTATGTACCGTAAAATATGGTAAGTATAAAAAAAATGGATTTTTCCTATTTGTAGCGATAAAGTTTATAGCTTCATTTGTAATTCGGTCTGTTAAATACTCACCTTTAGGGCCATCTTTTAACGCTTTATTTTTATATGGACTAAAGTATGATTTTGGGTGTCCTGCTGTAGAACCAGCAATATTAATATCAAAACCTTGAGTTTTAGGATTATTACTTAAATGCCATTTTCCCATGGTTGCAGTAACATAATTATTTTTTTGAAGCGCTTCACCAATTGTAACATAACTTTCTTCTAGAATCGTTGTGTTTTTTGTGGGTACTAATTTTCTAGTATGTGTTTTTCCTCTTTCTGATGAACCTACAGTATAAATACCATGTCTTGGTGTATTTAATCCAGAAATAATACATGCTCTACTAGGAGCGCAATTTGCTGCTGGTGCATAAGCGTTTGTAAAAACAATACTTTCTTTTGATAGCTTGTCTAAATTTGGAGTTTCATAAATAGGATTTCCCATAAAAGCTAAATCTCTCCATCCTAAATCGTCTACTAAAATAAAAACAATATTTGGTTTATTTTTTTTTAAGCTTTCTGTTTGAGCTGAAGAACTACTTACAAAAAGTACAAGTAAAATAAGTAATGATTTGTAAACCTTTTTTTGAAAATTCATATAAATTAAAAATTATTTTATTAAAAAAAATACAGATTAAAAAACCATGAAATAAAAAGTTAAATTAATTAGCTTTTATTATTTTAAAGGTTGAGATTTTTTTTTGATCTGCTACATTAACAAAGTATACACCATTAGCCAATTTACTCATGTCTAATTTAATATCATTATCATTTACTTTGCTATATTTTACAAGAAAATCTTGACCATTTATATTGTAAATATTCAATTTTAAATTTTTAGAAAAACTTGTTTTTGAGGTAATATTTAGAATATTTTTAACTTTATTCGGGTATACTTTTAATTCGTTTTTTTCAATTACTAAACCTGTTACTTTTAAGGTTCCACCAGCCATTATTTTTGTAATTTCTGAAGCTGATAATTCTTTTGAATACAACCTTACATCATCTAATTGACCTCTCCAATAATAATTACTAGAATAACTTGCAGCACCTATTCTTATATTTTCTAATGTATTATCTGTATTTATGACAGTGCTTTCGGAATTATATGAATCTTCAGAATCTGATTGATTTGCATAATAAACACCATCTATATAAATTTTAATATCACTTAATTTATTACCATCATTTGGATTATAAGTAACTGTTATATGACGCCAAACATCGTTATCCAAACGTGTTACAGAAGAATCATCATTTTGCACATTACTTGCTCCTCCTTCTACTCTAATATTGCCATTTTCTACCATCACATTAAACATAGCTCCAGAGGTGTTTTTTCCCCAAGAAAGAATAGTTTTTCTAGTTCCTGCAGTGGTTGTTTTAATCCAAGCTGTAACTGTTCTTTCTTCATTATTAGCAACCCCTTTATAACTATTAAAAAGATATGATGTTGAACTTTCAGGAGCATTATATGCTGCATTAGAAACTCCGTTTTTATCAGTTGTATAACTAGGTGTAAAACTACCTTCAGCACTTAAATTTCTTGCATAGGGAGAATCATCATTTAATGAATTAATAAAATCATATTGAAATTGTAAATTACCAGTAGCATTGTTTTCTGTAACTGTTATATAACTTTCTATTTCTTTAATGTTTGACCCTGCACTGTTTGTTGTTTTTAATGTTGTTTTAAAAGTTCCTACTTCAGAATATGAAATTACAGGATTTTGCAAATCACTTGTTGCTGGAGTTCCTCCTTCAAAAGTCCATTCCCAAGTTAATGGATTTTCTGTTGTTGCATCAATGTAATTAATAGCATTTCCTTTAAATACTGATGTTTTATCTGAAGTAAAACTTGTTTTGGGAGCTATTATCTGAACATCATTTAATGCTGATCTCCAAAAACCTCTTCCGTCTGTAGAAATTGTTAAAATACTTTCCTTTCTTGTTTGTCCGTAAAAAATATCCATACCAGAAACTCTAATTGCTGGTAATCCTTTAGAATAATCAATCCAAGTATTTAAGGTTGCATCTTTGTAATAAACTCCTACATCTGTACCAACATAAATACCTTCGTTACTAGATTTATCATACACCATTTCTAACAATGCAATACCTGGTAAACCAGAAGAAATATCTGTCCAAGAATTCCCTTTATTAATGGATTTAAAGATTTTATTCCCCAAAAGAATATAAACAATATTATCGTTTGTAGGATGTGTAGCTATGTCTTGAACTCTTCCTGTAAAAGGCAATGCTACCTCACTAAAAGTTGGTGATGCATCTCTAACATTGTCAGATCTGTAAAATTTACTATCCTCTCTTGCTACATACATTATATTATGATTTGCATCAGATTGTTCTATTTTTTGAATTTTAGAACTTCCAGAAAAACTTGAAATTTTATCCCAAACTTGACTATTATTTGCTGTTCTTGCATTGTTGATTCTTTCTACTTGAAGAAGTCCAACAAATATAGTATTTACATCACTTTTATCTACAACACCTGTTCCTGTATACAAACCACGATCTGCTGTAGAAGGATTAATTCTTTGAAAAGACATCCCTCCATCTATAGAACGACTTATTTTTTCATATTTAAAATGATAGGCATAAGTGTCATCAGAATAATCAAATAAAACTGTTGCTTCATCACCCCCCCAAGGAGAATACCATTTGCCATTTTTGTTTAATTTTATGCCACAATGAAAAGTTCCTCCTGCAACATTAGATTTATTTTGCTGGCTTTGAGTACATTCCCAAACCTCTGCAATTGGTAAACCATCTGTTATCATCACAAACTTATTAGTATCGTTTAAATAATAAATTCCACCATCATTTAAAGCATATAATTTGTTATTTAAAGGAGAATACGCCCAAGAAAGTTGGTCTAAATGTAAACCATGACCACTTGGAGTTACATTATCAAAAGATTGACTCCAATTTACACCTCCATCTGTAGACTTCCAAGATTTTACACCACCTGCATACATTAAATTAGGATTAACAGGATCTACTACTATAAATAAATTATAATTTGGCTGACCTCTAGAAATAGTCCCATCAAGATTATAACCTGTTATACAAGGAGTTGTTCCTGATTTCTTAGTAAAACTAGTTCCTGAATTTGTAGAAACGTATACACCATCAAATGAATCTTGACCTAAATGATCTCTTGCATTTATAACATAAACATTGTTAGGAGCTGCTGGTGTTACTGCAATTTTCATAAAACTTCCTTTTGAGAAATCCGTCTTATTTTCTGTCCATGTAATTCCTCCATCAGCAGAAACAAAAAATTGGGAAGAGCTTCCATTTGTGCCAGCATAAAATATTAAAGGATTTGTTGGGTGCTGTACTATTTCTTCGACATCTGTAGTAGATAACACTTGCGTAAAAGTTGCGCCAATATCTGTAGATCTATAAATTCCTGTTTGTGAACCTGCAATTATTACAGTATCATCATCGCTTTTAATTGCTAAAGCTTTAATTTTTCCTGAAGTTAAAGTAGTAGAAGCCCAATTAATTCCACCATCAATTGTTTTTAAAACTCCAGTATTTGTACCAATAACAATACTATTTGGGTTTGATGCTATAACTTTACTAATATATACTTCTTGTGTTAAGTGATCTGTTAAAGGAAGCCAGTTTTGCCCACTATCTGAAGTTTTAAATAAACCTCCTTTAAAGGTAGAAACATAAAATGTATTTTCATCTGTAGGATGAAATGCAATATTCTTAACTCTACCTCCATCTCTAACAGCCCCATCTTTTCTAGGACCAACTTTTAAAGGTCCATAATTATACCAATTACCAAACTGTTCTAAATTTGCATTGCTTCTAATTCTTTGAAATTCATTTCGAACATCTTCTGCTGAAATTACATTTCCATAAATATCTAATCTTTTGGAATTAATAGCATACCATTGTTCAAATTGCTTAGATCTATCACCTTTATGATGTGTATGGGTTTTCCAATAATTATCGAAAGACTCTCTAAGTTCTGTCATATTTACTGATGGTTGTTCCATCATTTCTATCCAAATTGGATGCTCTACTTCTGAACTAGTTTTCTCTTTATTACAGCTAAAAATCGCTAAAGCTATAGTTACTAAAAATATTAATTTTTTAATATTTTTCATCAATTATTCTTTAACATTTAATAATCCAGATTCAATTAATGGAATTCTAAATCTCTCTGAAACTGCATCTTTATGTTCTCTTTTGAAAATCGCTGCAGCTCTCTCTAAAATTTTTGGGTTTTGTGACGCTACATTATTAGATTCTGTTGGGTCTATTGCTAAATTATATAACTCTAAAGTTGGTTCTTTCTTGTTTTTTAAATTCTGTCTAACAATTTTCCAATCTCCCATTCTTATTGCTACTTGACCTCCATATTCTGGGTATTCCCAATACAAAAAGTCATGTTTTTTTTGTGTTGATTCACCTAAAAGTGTTGGTAAAAAACTAATTCCATCATTTTCTGGTTGCTTAAATCCTGTAATATCAGAAAGCGTTGCCATAACATCATATTGAGAAGAAATTAAATCTGATTTTGAATTTGGTTTAATTTTTCCTGGCCAACTTGCAATCATAGGAACTCTAATTCCTCCTTCATAAACAAAACCTTTTGCTTTTCCATATTTTTCATCAAACTGCGCAGAGCTATTAAAGAATTCGCCATCTGTTCCTCCAGTATAGGTTACCCCATTATCTGAAGAAAAAATAATTATTGTATTTTCATAAACCCCTTGTTCTTTAAGTTCTTTAATTAATCTACCTACATTTTCATCTAAATAAGAAATCATTGCAGCATAACCTGCTCTTGGGTTTTTATGAGGGTAGTAACTTTTTTGACCTAAGTAAGGTGTTTCATCTCCAAATTTTTTAATGTAATAATCTACCCATTTTTTTGGAGCTTGAATTGGGTTATGTGGCAAAGGTGTTGCCCAGTAAAAAAAGAATGGTTCCTCTTTATTATCTGAAATAAAATTTATCATTTTATCATATAATAAATCTGGCACATATTCATTTAAAGTATATTCCTTGTAGCTTTCTTCATCATTAATATCTGCATCTTTTGCTAATTTTTTAGATGGTCTTATAGTATCGTTTTTTAAATGATATTTATGTTCATTTTCATATAAATGAACTGGGTAATAAGTGTGTGCTTGTCTTTGGCAGTTATATCCGAAGAAATAATCGAAACCCATTTTTGTTGGTAGAGCATCTGTATGTGGAGCTCCTAAACCCCATTTACCAATCATACCTGTTTTGTATCCTTTTTCTTGAAGTAATTTAGGAAATAATATTGTTGAAGTTGGTATTGGTCTTTGCCCCTCTAAAGTAGAATCTTTAATTACTTTTCCATAGTTCCAAACATCACCACGTTCGTTCCATTCATCATTTCCTCTAATATAAGAATGCCCTGCATGCTTTCCTGTTAACAACATATATCTTGCAGGCGCACAAACAGGTGCTCCAGAGTAATGTTGAGAAAACATCATTCCATTTTTAGCTAAAGCATCAATATTTGGAGTTTCAATTTTTTCTTGTCCATAAACACCTAACTCACCATATCCTAAATCATCGGCTAAAATGTATATAATATTTGGTTTCTTTTTATCGTTTTTATTTAATTCTTTTTTAGAATTATTACAAGAAAACAAAAGAATTGAAAAAGCTATTAAAATTATATTTTTAAAAGATGTAAACATTGGCTATGTGAATTATAGTTGTATTAGAATTAAAATATTAAGTAATTATTTAAAAAAAAAGAAACTCATTTTATACCAAAAAATGCATTAAAACAAGTTTCTTTAATTCACTAAAATAATACTAATTCAAATCAAATAATTATTGTTTGTAATATGAATTAAGTTGGGGGATTTTATCGTGTTTTTATTCTTGAGCTATTGCCGAAATTTGTTCTTTGATTAAAACAATATCTAAAATAGCTACATCATCTAATTCCCCAATAAATGGATAGTTAGAATATATTGCAAAACCTATTCTTACATCACTTCCAGAATCTGTATTAATAACAGTAGTTGCTGAATTATATGAATTTCCTGCTTCGTCTGGTGTTCCTGGATCTAATTCACCATCAATATATATTTTTATATCAGATAATTTATCTCCATCTGTAGGGTCGTATGTTATTGCTAAGTGATGCCATTTTCCGTCATTTAATCCGTTCCTTGAAGATCTTAGATTAGATGCACCAGCCTCAATTCTAACACGATCGTTTTCTATCATTACAGTAAACATTTTTCCTGAAGCATTTGTACCATAGGAAAGTATCGTTTTTCTAGAGGTTCCTGTATCTGTTTTAAATCTTGCCATAATAGTTCTTGTACTTGTACCAGTAACGCCTTTGTATGTAGGAATACTTAAAAACTGATCTTTTGTAGCTGGAGATAACCATGCGCTTTCGCTTAGACTATTTCTATCATTCACATAAGTTGGTTCTCCATAATTAGAAACTGCTGTTATACCATTACTTCCATCATCATTTAAGTTTTTATCAAAATCATATAAAGATATAAATGGTATTGGTTTTCCTTCTACAGTAATATAATTCTCTAAAACTATTTCATCTGCACCTTCATCATTTCTAACTTTTAGTATAACACTATAAACTCCAGGTACATTAAAAGTTGCTTCTACATTTTTCTGATTACTTTGAGTATTGTCTGCTCCACCTATATACCAAGACCATAAATAAGGTTCGTTTGTAGATGTATCAGTAAAAGAAATTGTTTCTCCTTCTGTTATATTAGTACCAGAAGCTGTAAAAGAAGCTTTTGGTAAAAAATCTGGATTAACACTGATATTTTTTTGATAACCATCATCACTTGTAGTGCAACTAGCAATAAAAATTGCAGTTGCAAAAAGCAAAAAGATTTGTTTTATATTAATTTTTATTAATGTGTTCATTTGATTAATTTTTAGTTTAATAGTTTAAATTACCAATCTGGATTTTGTGTCAATTCAGGGTTTAAAACTAATTCGTTAGAAGGAAGTGGAAAAAGGTAGTAATAATCTTCAAATACAGGTGGCGTACCTAAAACAGTTTGTACAAAACCTTCTGGAGCACCATCTTTAATAGGCACTCTATTGTTTTGACTTGCAGCAGTAATATATCTTCCCAACTTTGCTTCTGTTACATAATTCATTTTTTTCCAACGTCTTAAATCTTCTCTTCTATAACCTTCTGCCAAAAGTTCTACAGCTCTTTCTCTACGAATTTCCCATAAAACAGGATCTACACTAGCATCTCTAGTTGGATCAAAATCAGAACCAATTGAAGAAACTATCATTGGAATAACATCTCCACGAACTCTAAGTTTATTTATTGTTTGATCTGCCACTGTTTGATTAAATTCTCCTAATTCAAATTTTGCTTCAGCATAGTTTAATAAAACTTCTCCAATTCTAAAAATTGGTGCATCTGCAAAATCTCTAGAAGAAAAACCTGTATTTAATTCATTGTAATGTTTCCAAACTCTGTAACCAGAAAATGTTCTATTAAAACCAGCTACTGAATTTTGATTAAAATTAGGAACTCTTGAAACTACATTTCCTCTCCAATTTAAATCTGGTAAAACCTTACCTAAATTATGACTAATTGCCTCTAATTTCGGAAACCATTCTGCGTCTGCAGGGTTATTTGTATCCTGCCAAGTTGTATTTGTTAACCTTGTAACAAAATATGGTGGTGGTGTAGAATATAATAATCTTTTATCTCTATTTCTAAATTCTGCAAATGTCTCATATCCTTCAAACTGTGTATTTAGTGGGTTTGAAACTGGCAACCCGTTTTTAGTTAAGAATTTATCAACGCCTTTTCTTGTAATATCCCAAGTTGAGTTTGATGCTCTAAATGTTGTAGACATATTAGAATAATTTTCTAATTCGTTATATTCTTTGTAAAGAATAATTCCAGCAACACCACTTAAAGATTCACTGTTTTGTAATTGATCAAAATTTGGGTGCAATGCACTAAATTCGTTAATCAATTTTTCTGAAGCAACTTTAGAAGCATCTAAATACGCGTTTTCTCCTCCAAGTGCATGGTATTTTCTCCAAGTTCCTTCAAAAAGACCAAATCTAGAAATTAAAGCATTTACCACACTTTTATCTACAAATCTCTTTTCTTGAGAACCTAAATCATCTTTTATATGAGCTTCAGCCCAAATTAAGTCTCTTAGAATATTAGCTGCTAGTTCATCTCTTGGAGTTTTTGAACCATATAATTCTGGAGATATATCTGTTACAACTTCTTCTAACCAAATAACAGAACCATATGTTTTTAGCAATTCAAAATAGTTAAATGCTTTGAAAAAATATCCAACACTTAACCAATGGTCCTTATCTGTTTGTGATAAATCTGAATTCGGAACATTCTTTAACAATAAGTTACAATCTCTTATTTCACTATATGCCTGAGTGTAAACCTCATCTGTTGAAGGTACAGTAACTCTACCCCATATATATGCGTTTCCATTAGTTTCTGTTCCTTTTTGAATTAAGTCTGCACCAGCTTCACGATCTAATCCATAACCAGATCCAGGTCTTAAATCTCCACCAATTCTGTTTGCTTCATTATGAGCTTCAAACATTTCATAAAATTGTAATGAAAATGCTTGTATAGAGTTATTAGTACTAAAAGTATTTATTTCCGCAAGCTCATCTTGTGGTAATTTATCTAAAAAGTCATCGTTACAACTTGCTAAAGCTAGCAAGAGAAATGAATATAGTAAGGTGTTTTTTATATTTCTCATTATATTATTTTTTAAAAAGTTAATTGAACCCCTAAAGCAAAGTTAGATTGAATTGGATATGAACCATCTGAATTAACATCTGGTGTAATTCCTTTTGGAAGTTTATGAAAAGTATGAAGGTTTTCTCCACTCACAAATAATCTTACTTTATCCAAGTGAATTCTATCTAACACTGGTTCTGGTAATGTGTACCCTAAAGTTATATTATTAATTTTCAGATAGGATGCGTCTCTTAAGTATTTTGTTTGAACTCTTTGGTTACTACCATAATTACCTCTATCTCCTGCACCTGCTCCAAACATTCTTGGATAAAAAGCATCTTGATTTTCTGGTGTCCAGTAATCTAGTTGATGTTTAAAAACATCATCGAATTGACTCCTATAAGGGAATCCTTTTGATCCTGTTATATTTCTATCTCTTTTACCAACACCACTTAGTGCAAAAGCAAAATCGAAGTTTTTATAACTAGCATATCCATTTATACCAAAAATATACTGTCTTCTACTATTCCCTATTATTTTTACGTCTCCAGCATTTTCTAAGGTATTATTACCATCAGTAATAACTCCATCTCCATCCAAATCTTTATATTTTACATCTCCTGGATAAGGTACATGACTATCTTCAAAAGTTACAACTCCTGAATTTAACTGTCTATTTGGTCCATTTAAATTTGCATCTAAAGTTCCAGTTACAAAATCATCTACTGTATAATAACCATCAGTTTCATAACCCCAAATCTCACCAACTTCTCTACCTACGTAATATTGTCCTAATAAACCTGCTGGATTATCAAACTTTGTTATTTCTGTTTTATTATTAGAAATATTTGCATTTACTCCATAAGAAAAACCATTTACATTATCTCTCCAACCTAATGAAAGTTCCCAACCTGTTGTTTCTAAATCTCCTGCATTTGTTCTTGGTGCTCCTGTACCCAGAACTGCTGGTAAAGCAGCGCCTGGAATTAACATTCCAATTGTTTCGTTTTTATAAACTTCAGCTTTAGTTGTTAGTCTGTTTTTAAGAAATGCTGTCTCAATTCCAACATTTGTTTTTCTTACTGTTTCCCAAGTTAATGAAGGGCTAACTAATGCACCAGACTCTATAGTAGTAGCTCTAATACCAGATTCATTCAAAAACCAGGTTTCTCTTGGACTCCATGTAGAAATATAAGGATAATTCTGTGGTATGTCTTGATTACCAATTTCACCATAAGAACCAAATAATTTTAGTAATGACAACCATTCTACATTTTCTAAAAAGCTCTCTTTTTTAATATTCCAAGCTGCAGATGCAGATGTAAACAACCCATAACGATCACTTATTGGAAATTTAGAAGAACCATCATATCTAATATTTCCTTCTAAGAAATATTTTTCTTTATAATCGTATTTTATATTACCAAAATAACCTAACACAGCTGTTTCAGAAAAGAAATCTCCACCTTCTGTTGTTCCAATAGCTGCATCTATAAAAGGTACATCTGTAGATAACAAGTTTAATCTTCTTACGTTAAAGCCGTTAAAAAATGATTCTTCATTATTTATACCTGCTTTTAATTTTATATTATGATTTTCTGAAATACTAAATTTATAATCTACAAAAAAGTTTAAGGTTGTATCTTCAAACTCACTAAAAGATTTATTAACACTTGTTAAATCTGGATTGTTATTATTAATACCAAACTGAGCCGAATCGACCGTTAACAATTGTATATTTTGCGAAACACTTTTAGTTGTTCCTCTTTCGTAAGTAAATTCTCCAGAAAACTTTAAATTTTTAATTGGCTCAAACTCTAGCTTTTGAAACATACGCAACACATCTGTGTTAACAATTGTATGTGGTAATAAACGCTCTAAATTATCAGGAGAATCAAATGGAAGTTCTCTACCATCATCTAAAGTAAAATATCCTGTTGGTACATAAACAGGCTCATTAACAGCTCTATCATAACTTCCTATAGGATTCGATCTTTCACTTTTTCTATAAAAAATATTCGTAGTAGACTTTAAGTTCTTAGTTAAATCTGTATTTAAAAATGCATTTACATTGTACTTTTTATAACTATCATTATCTGTTACAATAATTCCATCTTCATCACTATAACTTGTAGAAACTCTATAGGATGTTTTTTGACTACCTCCACTAAAATCAAAATCGTGTCTTTTAATAACACCATTACTACCTAATAATTGTTGTATTGGGTTCTCTTCTCTTAATGAATATATATAACCATCTGCATCTAAAACTCTTCCTTCTGGATAATTCCCTGGGTTTACTGCATAATCATCTAAATAGTTAGACCATGTTTCTACATTTTGATTGGTAAAATATCTATTTACACCAACATCTTGCAAAAGGTTTACAAAATCTCTAACCGTTCCTTTTTCTGGTAATTGTTGTGCTTTAGAAAAACTAATTGTATTTCTATAATTAAACTTAACCCCCTGATCTCTACTTGGTTTTTTTGTTGTTATTAATATTACACCCCAAGCACCTTTTGCTCCATAAATTGATGCTGCTGCAGCATCTTTTAAAATAGATACACTTTCTATATCATTTGGGTTAATATCATTTAAACTTACCTCCACATTATCTAATAAAATTAAGGGTGGTGTTGCTTGGTTTATATTACCAAAACCTCTTAATTCTATAGAGGTACTATTTACTCCTGGCTGTCCACTAGAAGTTGTTACCTGCAAACCTGCTGCTACTCCTTGCAGAGCAGAACTTGCATCTGTAATTGGTCTATCACCAATAATTTTCCCAAGTTTTACATTCGTAACAGAACCACTAATACTAGATTTTTTCTCAGAACCAAAACCCACCACTATAATCTCATCTAACATTTGCGAATTAGGGGATAACTTCACAGAAATTGTAGTTTGAGAACCTATTAAAATTTCTTTAGTATCATAGCCCATGTATGTGAAAACTAGAATATCTGTTGGTTTTGCATTCATTTTGAATTTTCCATCAAAATCTGTAGTATTTCCACTAGAACTGCCTTTGATCATAATAGACGCTCCAGGCAAAGGACCTCCAGTTTCATCTAATACTGTTCCAGTAATGGTTTTTGTTTGACCACTTACAGAGTAAGTTATCAAGAGCAAAGCCAAAAACAGTTTCTTAAAAATTTGCTGTTTCATAAATTAGTTGATTATTGGTTATTGATTATTGATTATTTAGTTTCTAATTTGTAAAAAATCGGATCATGCTAAGATTAGTAAGTATCTTTTATCCAATTGTATGGTTTACGCTTAATCCAGTTTCCTCTCGTAAAATCTGGAAAATCTTGTGGTTCACCATTATTTTCTATAGATAATTCTGATAAAGGAGTTATTGCACTCCAAGCAGCAGCATCATAAGCATCCATTGGTGGAGCTATATTTTGTTTAGCAGATTCTACAAAAGCATTTATTACAAAAAAGTCCATGCCTCCATGTCCTGATCCCATTGCTTTTTCTCCATATTTTTTCCATAATGGATGATCGTATTTTTCTAACCACTCTTTAGAATCGTCCCAACGATGTGGCTTTTTAGATTTACCTTCTATATAAATTCTATCTCCATCTTTTTCCCATAAACCGTTACTTCCTTGAACTCTGAATCCTAATGAATAGGGTCTTGGTAAATTACAATCGTGTGTAACAATTATTGTTTCTCCATTTGCGGTTTCTATTGTTGAAGTAATAACATCTCCTTGCTTAAATTTTAATTTTGCATTTGGATGATTTTCTCCTCCATTTTTAACAATATAATCGTGTAAGCCAACTCCTTTAGATGCATTTGCTGTTAATGATAAGAAACGATTTCCTCTGTTTACATCACTCATTACAGCTATTGGACCAACACCATGAGTTGGATAAACATCTGCATTTCTTAACAAAGAATGTTGTGTTCTCCAAGCAGATTCTGAAATACCTTTTTCACCAAATTCAACACCTTTACCATATGCTGTTTTACCATCATTTAATTTTACAAAACGCAAATCATGTTGATAACCACATCTAAAATGCACAAGCTCTCCAAATACATTTTGCTTTACCATATTTAATACTGCTAAAACATCTCTTCTATAGTTAACATTTTCTAAAATCATTAAATGACTTCCTGTCTGCTCATGGGTATTTACCAAATCCCAACATTCTTCCATAGTATTTGCTGCAGAAACCTCTAAACCTGTATACTTACCAGCCAACATACTATCTTTGGCCATGCGTGTGTGCCACAACCAAGGTGTTGCAATTATTACTGCATCTACATCTTTTAAATCTAAAAGATTTTTGTAATCATAATCATTTTCTCCAAATACTTTTGGCTTAGGCTCACCTGCTTTATCAATTTTATCTAAAGCTATCGAAATCCTTTTAGGATCTATATCACAGATTGCAGTAACCAAAACATCTTCTCTTGATAAAACATTATTTAAATGATTTGTACCACGTAAACCGACACCTATTAATCCAACTTTTAGTTTATCTTTTTTCTTATTTAAGGAGGTACCAAATGTTAAGTTTGGCATCATTGTTAATCCTACTCCAGCAATTGCTGATTTTTTAATAAAGTTTCTTCGTGTGCTCATTCTCTTTTTTTTTAAAACTATAACACAAATAAATTACTGTGTGTTTACAAAATTGTTATTATTATATTATTAATAGAGGAGGTTTTTTTAGCAAAGAATACCTCTGTTTTATTCAAATGATATGCTCTGACGAATATGACTACTATAAATAATAATTTTAACACCCTATTGTAAAAAAGGTTTAGATAAGGGCTATTAATCATTTAACGTTTATATTTTTTTTAATACTTGTAAATATGTAAATTTGAATAAGACCTTTCTTATAAATACAAAAATCAATAACTCTTTTTATGTACTTTAAAAAAAACGCAAAAAAATATAAAAAATTAATTCCCATTTTTTTTTATGTTTTTATTACTTTTTTTGGTTATGGTCAAGAAAAATCTAATTTTATAAAGCTAGATAAAACTTTTGCTAGCAACTCAAATATTATTGAAGACCAATTAGGCTTTATTTGGACTGTAGGTAAAAATGAATTTTACAAGTATGATGGTTATAGTTTTAAAAACATTTCATTTCAAAGTATTTTTGGGAAAGACTATACAACAGATAGTGAGTTTTTACTGGCTAAAGATGGGAAAAATAATATTTGGATTTCATCATTTAATGGAGAGTTAACTAAAATTGGATCAAATGGCAATATTACTTCTTTTAAAGAGAAACTATCAGTCAATAAAACTCCAATACAAATAACATCAATAAACTCTAAAAATGATGATGTTTGGTTTGGATCTGTAAACGGGATTGTTTTTAAACACAATTTAAAAAATTCAAAGATAGATAGTATTGTTAGTCTACCTAAAATTAATGGTTTAACACAAAAAATTACCAGTTTAGCCTTTACGAACTCAGATTTAATATGGGTTAGTACTGTTAACGGAAAAATCTATAAATACTCTTCAACAACAGATACGTTAACAAGTTTAAAAACACCTTTAATTAACAATTCGCAAAGTATTAAATTAACTAATGATAAAAAAAATTGTCTGTGGATAGCTACTGAATTACAAGGATTAATTTCTTATACACCAAGCTATAACACATTTAAACAACATAACATCATTAAAAACTCAAATTCTAGATTAAAATATGACATGTTTATATCTCTTTTTTGTGATAGTTCTGGGGTAATTTGGGCAGGAACAGATGGAGATGGCCTTTATAAAATAGACACTAATACAGAAAAAACAACTGTTTTTAAACACGATGCTACAAATAGATTTTCTATTAGTAATAATACAATTACCAATATTAGTGAGGATTCTTATGGAAATATTTGGATTAAAGAAAAAAAAGGTAGAATAAATATTTTACCAAAAAATAACAGCAAAATATCTTATTACAATGGCTTAAAAGAGAATACAACTACTAAAGTTCTTTCAATCTTAGAATCTTCTGTTGATGGATCTATATGGTTAGGAACAGATGGGCAAGGTTTAAATAGAGTATTTCCAAATAAAACAGAAATTCACTATGACAATAGTAAACAAGGACGTTATTTTTTTGAAGGAAGATACATACAACATCTTATTGAAGATACAAAAGGAAATATTTGGATAGGTACTTACCAAAATGGTTTATGGGTTTTTAATCCTAAAAAAAACTCTTTTACTAAAGTTAAAACTACAGATAATTTTGGCAACTATTCTCCTGACATAAGATATATATTTAAAGATTCTAAGAATAGAATTTGGGTAACTTCAGTATTTGCAATTAACGTATTCTCAGACAACCTAGAACTACTAGCAACTTACAATTATGACACAAATGGTTTATTAGGAAATACCTCTATGAGTATTTGCGAAGATGAATATGGGACAATTTGGTTAGGTCTTAACCCAGAAATGCTTTTTAAATTTAATGAAAACATCAACAATCTAAGCAAATCTAATTTTACAAAACATAACTACTATTTAAACAAAGAAGTAGCGTCTAAAAATTATAACATTCATTATATGGTTTCTGACAAAAAAAATAATTTATGGATTTTAAATGCATCAGGAAACCTTATAAAATATAATATAATTGATAATACTTTTAAAACTTTTAAAGATGAAAAAAACTTAAAAAATATTACTATTAATTCTTTATTACTAGAAAATGAAGAAAACTTATGGCTAGGTAGTAATAATGGTTTACATCATTACAATTTAAACTCAGAAACATTAAAATCGTATTACCAAATTGATGGTTTTCAAAGTAATAATTTTACTAGAAGAAGTACTTTTAAAAGCTCTAAAGGAGAGTTGTTTTTTGGTACAGAACATGGTGCTAATTCTTTTCTACCTAAAGAAATGGATAAGAAAGATGTAAAAGCTAAATTATACATCAATTACATAGAAGTATTAAATAAACCCGCAAATTTAATCATTTCAGATCAAGTTGAAAGAGGTTTTGAAAATGTAAAAAAATTAGAACTTAATTCAAATCAATCATCTTTTTCTTTTCAATTTTCAGCAATAGACAATTTACTGAGTCCAAATTATTACTATGCATACAAATTAACTGGTTTTGATAATGATTGGATTACGCCAAAAAAAGAACATATAGCAACCTATACTAACATCCCTTATGGTAAATATATTTTTGAAGTAAAAGCAGGCTCAAAATCTGGTGTTTGGGACATAGAACCAAAAACTATTACAATTAATATTAAAGCTCCTTGGTGGTATAGCAATGTTGCCTATGCACTTTATTTAATTTTAGGAGTTTCTTTAGTTTATGGTATTATAGTTTGGGTTCGTTTAAAAAACAAACTTGTAAAGGAAGCTTGGGAAAACAATAAAGAAAAAGAATTATATGCGCTTAAAATGAATTTCTTTGCTAAAATGTCTCACGAAATTCAAACTCCATTAACCCTTATTTTGGGACCAATTAGTGATATGTTAGAACGTGCAGGCACAAATGGAAATCAATTACTAAGACAGCGCTTATTAATGATTAGTAACAATGCAGACAGACTTTCTAGAATAGCAATGGAATTAATGACTGTAAGAAATAAAGAACTAGGTAAACTACGAATATTTGCTACAAAGAATAATTTAAATACAGATTTAAAAAAGATAGCTTTATCATTTAGTGAGCAAGCTAGATTTAAAAATATAGATTTTATAAGAAATTATCCTACTGAAGATATCCATATTTGGTATGATACTGACAAAATTGAACATGTTATTTACAACTTACTCTCTAATGCTTTTAAATTCACACCAAGAGAAGGTACTGTTACATTAAAAGTTAGTTTAAATACTAAAAAAGAATTTGTAAAAATTTCTGTTTTAGATTCTGGCCCTGGTATACCAAAAGACGAATTAGAGGATATTTTTAAACTCTTTTACCAATCTAACCTTGGTAAAAATGCCAAAGGAATTGGAATTGGTTTAGCTTTAACCAAAGAGTTAATTTCTTTACATAAGGGACAAATTAACGTTGTTTCTTCAGCAAAAAAAGGTACTTGTTTCTCCATTAAATTATCAACTAAAGACAACATATTCTCTGATGATGAAAAGATTTTTGTAGAAACATCTATTACAACTACAAAAGCTTTAGATAATGAATTTAAATCTTTAGAGTATAAACTAAACTTAAAACCAAAAACGAATACAACAAACAAACAAACGTTACTTATTGTAGAAGATAATATTGAAATGCAAATGTTTTTACGTGATGTTTTAAATAATAATTACAACTTATTAATTGCAGAAAATGGAAAACAAGGAATAAATTTGGCTGAAAAAAACGTTCCAGATTTAATTATAAGCGATATTACAATGCCAGTTATGGATGGATTTGAAATGTGTAAAGTATTACAAAAAAAGAAATCTACATCTCATATTCCAATTATTCTGTTAACCGCAAAAAGCACTACAACAGCAAAAATAACAGGCTTAAAACATGGTGCTATTGAATTTATACAAAAGCCATTTAATATTCATGAATTAACTTTAAAAATAAACAACATTCTAGAAAATAAAGATAGAATTCTTTCAAAATATAAAACTGACATCATTAGTGCACCTGAAAAAATTAATGAGCCTTCTAAAGATGATATATTTATGAAAAACCTTGTTAAAGCTTTACATGATGAAATTGAAAACCCCGAATTTAAACTAGAAGGATTATCAAGTACATTAAACATGAGTTACTCTGTTATATATAGAAAGTGCCAAGATATAACTGGAAAAACTTTAGTTGAATTTGTGAGATTATTAAAAATTAAAAAAGCTGCATTACTAATAACACAACATGGTTATAATATTTCTGAAGCTGCATATATGGTAGGTTATAAAGATTCTAAATATTTTACAAAATGTTTTAAAGAAGAATTTGGAATACCACCAACAACGTTTAAGAAAGAAGCTAAAAAAATTGGAATTCCAGAGCTAATTAAAAAATATAAAATACAATTATAAGGTTACACATCCTTTATAATAATTATCATGAGAATCTTTTTTTAATACATCTTCAGTTACAATTTGAGAAGTATAATAACCAAAAAGACTAAATTCTCTAATTGTAATAAGGAATTTATAAATAAGATATTTTTCTTTTACAGTGCTAGATACTTTTTCAAAATCTTCCTTTATCAAACTAAAAACAGCATTTTTGTTCTCTTCTGAAATTAAAAAATAACTTTTTAGTACTTGTTGAAATTCATCTTTTGAAACTTTAAAAAGATCCTTTTCATAAGTAGTATTTATTATTTTTTCGAATTCTAAACTACCTTTCAAAAAAATATCTTGCTCTTTATTTGTTAAAGTTTCTGAGACCATAACATCTATAAACTCAATAATATTAACATCTAATGCTCCAGGAGAACTTGATTTTGGTATTATTATACTTGCCAAATTCTCTATACAAAATCTTTGTTTATCCTTTAAAACATTAAAATTACTTATGGTATTTTTACTGGTACAAGAGTTAAAAAGACTAATAATTGTACTTCCTGTTAAAGCATAACCAAGTGAAAGTGAAATATTTTTTATGGCTTGTCTTCTATCCATTATTAAGATATTTTACAGCATAATTTACAGCTCTAGCTGTTAATGCCATATAAGTTAAAGATGGATTTTGATTTCCTGAAGAAGTCATACAAGAACCATCTGTAACATAAACATTTTTTACAGCATGAATTTGATTATACTTATTTAATACTGATGTTTTTGGATTATTTCCCATACGTGCAGTTCCCATTTCATGAATAGCATGACCAGGATAACATGGTTCATCATAACCAACTACATCAGAAAAACCTGCAGCTTTGAGCATGCTTATAGCTTCTTGTTGCATATCCTCTCTCATTAACTTTTCATTTTCTTTAAATTCGGCATCAAATGTTATTGTTGGTAAGCCCCAATCATCTAATTTGTCATAATTTAAATTCATCTTATTTTCATGATAAGGTAAGCATTCTCCAAAACCAGTAACCCCTATTTTCCAGGGACCAGGTTTCATGAGCTCATTCTTTAGGTTTTCTCCAAAAGTCAGCTCTTTTATTGCCCTTCTCCAATCTGTTCTACTAGCACTTCCTTGAAATGAATATCCTCTTAAAAACTTTTGCTTAGTACTATTTTCTTTTAAGTTTCTAAATCTTGGAATATGAAAACTTGCAGGTCTAGATCCTTCATAATATTTATCTTTAAAGTCATTATGAGTTCCTCTTGCTCCCACTTTAAAATGATGATCCATAAGATTATGCCCTAACTCACCACTATCATTCCCTAAACCATTAGGAAATCTTTTAGATTTAGACTGTAATAAAATACTTGTAGTAGCTACTGTTGATGCACAACAAAAAATAACTTTGGCAGAAAACTCAATTTTCTCTTTGGTTTCAGCATCAATAATTTTAACACCAGTTGCTAATTTTGACACTTCATCATAAACAATTTCATAAACGATAGAGTTTACTCTTAATGTCATATTTCCAGTTCTATTTGCAGCTGGTAATGTTGATGCATTACTACTAAAATAACCACCAATTGGGCAACCACGCATACATTTATTCCTATACATACAATTTGCTCTACCTTCGTGATGCAAATTTCCTGTTTTATTTGCAAATCTGCCAATAGTTAAATAGCGATTTGTGTAATTCTTTTTAATTTGAGCTTTAAATTCAGTTTCAACACAATTCAATTCCATTGGAGGTGTAAAATAACCATCAGGTAAATGAGGCAAGCCTAAATTCTCACCACAAACTCCAATATACTTTTCAACTTCTGTATACCAAGGCTCTATATCTTTATAACGAATTGGCCAATCTATCGCAATCTTTTCCTTTTTGTTTGCTTCAAAATCAAGATCACTCATTCTTAATACTTGTCTTCCCCAGGTTATAGATCTTCCACCTACATGATAACCTCTAATCCAATCAAACCTTTTATTTTCATTATAAGGATGCTTTAAATCATTTACAAACCAATGCTTTATTGGTGCGTTTGTAACAAAACCTGTTCTGTGCTGCTTTTTTTGCTCTTGTATATCATTATTACTTGGCTTCTTTCTTAATTTAAAATCCCAGTCATTTAAATTAGCCGTTTTATAATCTTTTCCATGTTCTATTAATCTACCTCTTTCAAGAACTAACGTTTTCAAACCATTTTCACATAATTCCTTAGCAGCCCAACCTCCAGAAATTCCTGTACCTATTACAATAGCATCATATTCTTCAACCATACATTTCGTATAAAGACCCTTATTTCTAATTCTTAAGTATTATATATTTATTTAAATAACACAAGGCTTTCAATCTTTGTTAGCTTTATCAAAAGTTTATAGCACTTATTTGCATACATCTTAATCCCATAGTATAATTAGATATAATCCTGCTGCATTCAAGTTATTAATCTTTTTCTTCACTTTTTCTTTGTCTTCGTTGTTGGTTAAACCAAACCATTTAGAGTCTGATGTCAATACTTTTACAAATATGTTTTTTATCTCAAAAAAAATAGGCGTATTATTAATCAAATAAGGTGGTGTAATTTGTCAATAATGAAAAAAAAAGTTATTATATTTTATTCTAGGGAACTTTACAATTTATTATCAAAATCAAAGAAGAAAGAATGTATCAGAAGTTTTTATAGATTTAAGTTTGGAGTATAAGTTTTTTCTTTTCTTAATAGATTTGAAAACTAATATTTTTTACTGAGACCATCTTTCACTACTCCATTGCTATCTAAAATAATTATCTCATTTTTTTTCTTTACATTTAAAGAAAAAAAATGCTTGTTAAAGTTTACGGTTCTGCAGTTTTTGGTATAG
>CAXBIR010000046.1:0-24912 GCA_963975825.1 uncultured Polaribacter sp. | reverse complement strand
TGTAACGTGCATAAATATCACTTGCAATATATCCTAAAGGATGCCCAACATGTAAACCTGCTCCAGAAGGATAAGGAAACATATCTAACACATAATATTTTGGTTTTTCAGAATTATTTTCGGCTTTAAAAGTTTGATTTTCTGCCCAAAATTTTTGCCAATTTTCTTCTATTTCTTGATGATTGTATTGCATCTCTTACTTCTTAATTTAAGAGGCAAATTTACATTTATTCTTGTAAAGAATATAATTTGTAAACAGCTAAATTAAAAGCAAAAAAAACCACAAACAAAGTTTGTGGTTTTTTAAATATATTATGAAAAAGAAAAAATTAATCTTCAGAATCTTCTGTTGTAATTTCTACAGAAACTACTGTATTTGCCCATCCCATTTTTAATGTCATATCGTCTTCAAAAATCATAGAAAAAGCTTCTATATTTTTTTCTGACTTAGAAACTGTTCCTGGAACTCTAACAACATCTTCTTCTTGTTTGTAAGAATAATGACCCCAAACATTTTTTGCTGTGCTTAATATAACTGTCCAATCTCCTTCTGCAGTTGGTATTGTAAATAAAGAATAAGAACCTGCTTTTACTTCTTTACCTCCAAAAACTACATCTTTATAAAATGTAATTTCTGCAGCTTCGTTTGCTCCTGTTCTCCAAACTTTATCTACTGGTGCTAATTTTGCTAAATCTCTTCCTTTTAATTGAGGACGACCATAAACAACTTTTGCTACTTTGTTAGATTCTCTCCAATTATCTGGAAATGTAGAAGCGTCCATAGGACTTACATCTAATTTTTTCCATGATTGTGCAAAAGTATCTGTTGAACTGATTAATGTAACTGCAAAAATTGCAATTGCTAATATTGATTTTTTCATTTTTAAAATGTGTTTTATTAAGTTGTATACTTCAAGTCTATCAAAAATAAGAATCATTACAATAAAATACCATTAATTTTTTATTAAAATTTAATGGCAATCACAACCTGTACTACAATTCCCTTTTTTCTTAGATGGAAACACGTACTTTTTCAATAGAAAAAATACGGCTATAATTAATAGTAAATATGTAAATATTTCTTGCATTAGCTTAAAATTTGATAAACAATAAATGAGGAAACATATGCTAACAAAGCCATACCAAAAAGCTGTATTAGTGGCCATTTCCAAGTTTTAGTTTCTCTTTTTACTATGGCTAAAGTTGCCATACATTGCATTGCGAAAGCATAAAAAACCATTAAAGACATACCAACAGGAAAGTTAAAACGCCCTTTACCAGTTTCTGGGTTTATTTCTGATCGCATTTTTTCTTTAATAGTAGCAGTATCTTCATCATCTGAACCTACACTGTAAATAGTTGCTAAAGTTCCCACAAAAACTTCACGAGCTGCAAAAGAAGTTATTAATGCAATACCTATTTTCCAATCGTAACCCAAAGGTTTTATTGCTGGTTCTATAGCTTTACCCATAATACCAATGTAAGAATTCTCTAATTTTACAGATGCTATTTTCTGATTTAATTCGTCTTCGTTTAAATTTTTATTTGCAGAATTTTCTATAGTATTTTTCTCGGCATTTTTATATGATTCTGGCCCATTAGAAGCTAAGAACCATAAAACTATAGACAATGCTAAAATTATTTTTCCTGCGCCAAATACAAATGCTTTTGTTTTTTCTATAACATCAAAAAATATGTTTTTTACAGAAGGAATTTTATAATTTGGCATTTCTATAATAAAAAACGACTTCGATTTTACTTTTAATGTTTTATGTAAAATGTATGCTGCTAAAATTGCCGTTGCAAAACCTAAAGCATATAAAGACAACAATACTAGACCTTGTAGGTTTAAGAAACCAAATATTTTTGTGTTAGGTATTATTAAGGATATTAAAATTGCATATACAGGTAAACGTGCAGAACACGTTGTAAAAGGTGTTACTAAAATTGTAATTAAACGCTCTTTCCAACTAGAAATAGTTCTGGTTGCCATAATTGCTGGTATTGCACATGCTGTACCAGAAATTAATGGAATTACACTTTTACCATTCATACCATAACGACGCATAATTTTATCCATTAGAAAAACTACACGACTCATGTAACCCGTTTCTTCTAAAACTGCTATAAATAAAAACAAAATAGCAATTTGAGGTATAAAAATTATAACTCCTCCAATTCCTGGAATTATACCTTCGGCTAACAAATCTGTAAAAACACCTGGTGCTAATTTACTTCTAACAAAGTCAGATAATTCTGCAAAAGTAGCATCAATAAAATCCATTGGTACAGTTGCCCAATCAAATACAGATTGAAAAATTACCAATAAGATTAAGAAGAAAATTGCATAACCAAAAATCTTATGTGTAAAAACTTTATCTAATTTTGCTCTTACATCTGTAGCTTTACTTTTATCTACAATATACGTTTTCTTTAAAATTTTATTAATTTCTTGATAACGATAAATGGTTTCTTTATGTTGATATTTCTTTAATTTAGAAACATCTTGTTTAAATGCTAAAAGTTTGTCTTTTTCTTCTCTACTTATAGTTTCTGGATAGTTATTTTGAGTAACCATTAACCATAATTCATACAAGGAATAATTAGGACTAATTTCTTTTAATTTTGAAAAATAATCTGGATCTATTTTAGAGTTTATTCCACATAAAGGCGATGCTTTTGCGGCAACATGACAACGAATTATTGCTGCTTTTACGTTTTCTATTCCTTGGTTTTTTCTAGCACTTATTAAAACAACTTCTGTATTAAGTTCTTTTTCTAAAGCAGATAAATCTATAGAAATCCCTTTTTTTGTCATTTGGTCTACCATGTTAATAGCCAAAACTGTTGGAATTTCTAAATCTTTAATTTGTGAAAAAAGTAAAAGATTTCTTTTTAAATTTTCTACATCTGCTACTACTAAAATTACATCTGGAGATTCTTTAATATCTTTTTTAAGTAATGTTTTTAAAACAATACTTTCATCTATAGAAGTTGGGTTTATACTGTAAGTTCCTGGTAAATCTGTAATTAATGCATTTTGTGTAGCAGATAATTTACTTATACCTTGTTTTTTATCTACAGTTACACCAGGGTAATTACCAACTTTCTGATTTAAACCTGTAAGCTGATTAAATAATGAAGTCTTTCCTGTATTAGGATTTCCTATTAAAGCAACTTTTATATCGTTTTTAGACATTACAAACTTGCTTTTAAGATTTTTATTTTTGAAGCTGTTTCTTTTCTAATTGCCAAATGACTTCCGTTTACACAGATATACAAAGGATCTTTTAATGGCGCAATTTGCACCAATTCTACTTCAGCTCCAGGCAAACAACCCATTTCTAATAATTTTAACGGAATAAAGTCTAAAGATTCTTCAGAAATATATCCCATTTCGCCAATATGTAAAGATGCAATTGTACTCAATGTTTTTTATTTGGGTTAGCAAAGATAATCATTTAGAATGATTCTAAACAAGTTATTCAGAAGCATATTCTTCCTTTAACAAAACAATATCATTTTTCAACTTTATCATATCTTCTTTTTCTGTACCATCATAATAACCTCTAATACGTCTTTCTTTGTCTACTAAAACAAACTGTTCTGTATGTATAAAATCATTTTCATCTCCATTTCCTTCATCTAAAACAGCAAAATAACTTTTTCTTGCAAGTTCATAAATGTGTTTTTTTGTACCCGTAGTAACATTCCATTTACCATCTATAACACCTTTTCTTTCTGCGTATTCTTTTAACACAGAAACACTATCTATAACTGGTGTTACAGAATGCGAAAGAAACATAATATCATCATCATTTTTATAAAAATCTTGCAATTCACTCATATTATACGCCATTGCAATACAAATAGTTTGGCAACGTGTAAAAAAGAAATCTGCTACATAAATTTTATCTTTATAAGTTTTATTGGTAATCTTATTTCCGTTTTGGTTTGTTAATTCAAAATCTGCAATTGTGTGATCTTTTGTAATATGTTTCATAGAAAAATCTACCAAACGTGGGTTTACATCTGCAGGACTATAAATTTTTAATTTATTATCTACTTTTAATAAATGATAAAAAACAGGAATTACAACTAATGAAAATACTCCAAGAAAAATAAGTGTTGGAATAGATTTTTTAAAGAATTTAATCTCCATAATATTTATTTATAGTACAAAAATACGACTTAAAAACACCCAAAAAAAGTAATCAAAAACAAAAGCTATCTAAAATCTATGTTAAATAAAAAAAGCAACCTTTAATAGTTCTTTTACAACTCTCTCGAAAACCTTACATTTGTTTCTTATTTAATTATGATTTAACGCTGAATGGAAATATTAATAAAAGCATCTCAATTTATACTAAGTTTATCTTTACTAATTGTTTTGCACGAATTGGGGCATTTTATCCCTGCAAAATTATTTAAAACTAGAGTAGAAAAATTTTACTTATTCTTCGATTATAAATTCTCTATTTTTAAGAAAAAAATTGGAGAAACTGTTTATGGTATTGGTTGGATTCCTTTAGGAGGTTATGTAAAAATCTCTGGAATGATAGATGAAAGTATGGATACTGAGCAAATGGCTTTACCGCCACAACCTTGGGAATTTAGATCTAAACCTGCGTGGCAACGTCTAATTATAATGTTAGGTGGTGTTTTTGTAAATTTTGTTTTAGGAATTTTTATCTACATAATGTTAATGTGGGCTTATGGTGAAAAATATTTACCAAACGAAAGCGTAAATGCTAAAGATGGTATTTGGGTAGAAAATAAATTAGCAGAAAATTTAGGCTTACAAACTGGTGATAAAATTTTAACTATCGATGGTCAAAAAGTAAAAAAATTTAATGGTTTATCTTTAGAGTTTATTAATGGTAATAATTACCAAGTAGAAAGAAACGGAGAAGTTTTAGACTTAGCAATTCCAGAAGATTTTATTTCTCAATTAATGGACAGAGATAAAGATGCTGGTCGTTTTTTAAATGTAAGATATCCTTTTCTTATTGCGAAACTTCAAAAAGATTCTCTAAACGGTAAAGCAGATATTTTACCAAAAGATATTATTACAGCAATTAACGGTAACACTATAACTTACTACGACCAAGCAAAAGCAGAACTTGCAAAATACAAAGGAGATAGTATTTCTGTTACTATTAAAAGAGGATCTGAAACTAAAGAAATACCTGTTAACGTTTCTAAAAATGGTAATATTGGTGTTGTTTTTGGTGGAGCTTCTTTTAAAGATTTAGAAACATTGGGTTATTACGATTTAGCAGATATAGAATATACTTTTTCTGAAGCAATACCTGCAGGTTTAAATAAATCTTGGAAAACACTTACAGATTACGTAAAACAATTAAAAAAGATATTTAATCCTAGTACTGGTGCTTATAAAGGTTTAGGTGGGTTTATATCTATTGGAAGTATTTTTCCTGATACTTGGAGTGCACAAACTTTCTGGGAAATAACGGCATTCTTATCTATTATGTTAGGTTTTATGAACTTATTACCAATACCTGCTTTAGATGGTGGCCACGTTGTTTTTACCCTTTGGGAAATGATTACCGGTAGAAAACCTGGAGATAAATTTTTAGAATATGCACAAGTAGTTGGTTTTATATTATTAATAGCCTTATTACTTTTTGCAAACGGAAATGACGTTTATAGAGCTGTTAAAGATTATTTTTAACATATAAAAAAGTATAAAGTTTAAAAAAAGCCTCACAAATAGTATTTGTGAGGCTTTTTTTAAATTCTAAAAGACAAATTGATAAGAGGAAACCAAGTGTATTGTGTATTGCAATTATCACACGCGTAACCTTTGGTTCCTGGTATAATTCTAGTAATACCTTTTCTTCTCATTCTATGCTTAGACACAGACTTACATCGTGGGCACGCTTTCATAATAAATAATTTTGTTTAAACATTCGCAATGTAATGAAAAACAAGCACCTAGATGTGGGTATAAATCCCCTTTTTTAAATATTATTAATTTTGTTCGTTTTTAAAATAGCCTTTTCATTCTTCCAGTCAATCCATTTTTGCCCTTTAACTCTTCTCATAACATTATCTATAGTTCTCATAACAAAAACATTATAAATTGCTTTAGATAAGTTTTTGGGCTTTCTAGCAATTGCTCTCAAACTCATAGAGAAACCTGGAGTAATGTATTTCATATAATGCCAATAACCTTCTGGCATGTATAAAACTTGCCCGTGTTCTAAATTGGTTTTATAACCTTTAGCTTTTTTTAAAGCAGGCCATTTTTTAAAATCTGGATTTGAAAAATCTATATCTTCTCTAGTAATTAAAGAGTGTGGTATTTTATATAAATATTTATTTTGCTTTTGATCAAACAAAATAATTTCTTTTTTTCCTTCAAAATGAAAATGAAAAATATTAGCCAAATCAATATCATAATGCATAAAAGTATGCGAATTTGTTCCGCCAAAAAACAACATTGGTAACCCTTTCATTAAACGTAAACCAAAATCTGGAAACTTAAAATCTTTCTGTAAAACAGGTACTTCTTTTAAAACATTCCAAAGAAAAATTCTAAATTTTGTAGGTTCTCTTTTTAGTAAATCTACATATTCAGACATTTTCATTTTTGCATGTGGTTCATTAAAACCATCTTTAAAATCTACAGGTCTATCATCATACAAAGGCACAATTTTATCTCCAGCAACTTGCTTCATATACTCTAAATTCCATTTTGTATATGCAGGCCAATCTTCTATAAAACGTTTTATAACTAAAGGTTTCTGTGGTTTAAAATAGTTATTTATAAAATCTTTTTTTGTAATTGTTTCTACAGTATCTATTTCAGATAAGTTTAAACTCATTTCTTCTGTTTTTAACAGCGCAAAGTTAATAAATTGTAAACAAACTACTTTATGAAAAAGAAAAACCACCATTTTACAAACGTAAATGGTGGCTTAGAATAACTTTTTTTTAGAGTTTAGTTATCTTTAACCTCTATAGTTTCTGCTGTTGTTTCTTCTGTAGAAATATTTTTCCCTTTTAAATAACTTGGTAATTCCATACCAGCCATATTAAACATTTCTTGTAATGGTGGTACTGCTTTATACATACCAGAAATAAAGTTAGAAGTAGAAGTTTTCCCATCTTTTCCTCCTCCGTTTTCCCAAACAGTAACTTTATCTATTTTAATATTTTTAATAGCTTCTGCTTGTGTTTTTACCAATTCTGGTAACTTATCTGCTATTAATAATAATGCTGCATTTTGAGAATCATTACCTGCAGCTTTTACAATCTGATCTAAACCTTGTGCTTGTTTTGTTAAAACTTCATACAAACCTTGTGCTTCTGCTTGAGCTTTAAATAAAATTGCATCTGCTTCTCCTTTTGCAATTCTTCTAATATTTTCTGCCGTTGCTTCTGCATCTATTTCTACTTTACGTTTGTCTATTTCTGCAGGAACAATAATATCTGCTAATTGAGAAGAGCGTTCTCTTTCTGCTCTTGCTACCTCTGCTTCTTGTTCTGCTGCATAAGATTCTTTTAACGCATTTGCTGTTTGTACTTTTTCTGATGCAATTGCTGTACGTTCTGCCTCTGCTTCTCTTTGTCTTCTTAAAGAATCTGAATTTGCAACGGCAATTTTTGCTGTATTTTCTCCTTCAACTGCTTTTGCATTTGCTGCTGCAACTTGACTTCTTTCATCTTGTACTGCGTTTGCCTCTCCAATAGAACCATCTCTAGTTTTTTCTGCTACAGATTTTCTTGCTGCGTTAATTGCATGTGCTGCTGCTTCTTTTCCTAAAGCTTCTATATAACCAGATTCATCTACAATATCTGTAATATTTACGTTAATTAGTTTTAAACCAACTTTCTTTAATTCTGTTTCTACAGATTGAGAAATATTGGTTAAAAATTTATCTCTATCGTTGTTAATTTCTTCTATATCCATAGATGCAACTACCAAACGTAATTGACCAAATATAATTTCTTGTGCTAAGTCTTGAATGCTATCTTGGTCTAAACCTAATAAACGTTCTGCAGCATTTTGCATAATTCCTGGTTCTGTAGAAACACCAATAGTAAATCTACTTGGTACATTTACACGAATATTTTGCTTAGAAAGTGCATTTACTAAGTTTACTTCTATAGAAATTGGTGTTAAATCTAAAAATTGATAATCTTGAATTACAGGAAAAATAAATGCTGCCCCACCATGAATACACTTCGCAGATTCGCCACCACCAACTTTACCATAAACAACTAAAATTCTGTCTGACGGACATCTTTTGTAGCGCTTTATCATGGCTACTAGCAATATGAAAACAAATAGAATTGCGATTCCTATTCCTATTAAACCCGCAAAAGGCGGATTACTTTGTAATACAATTAAATTTAGCATAGTTTTTTTTTAGTTTTGAGGTTCTATAATTAATGTTCCGTTGTTTGTTACTTCTATTACTTTTATAATTTTTCCTTGTTTTAAATCTTCATTATGGTCTGTTAAAGCTTCTAATTCTCTTAAAGCTCCCTGAATTTTAATTTGAATTTTACCTGTTTTAGATCTATTTGCACCAACAGTTAAATATACTTCGCCTATAGAATTTAAAGCGTTTTGCATTTTTAAAGTTCCGCTAGAAGTTAATTTGCTAATGTAATAAAACATTGCTGCCATTATAAACATCATTACCAAACCACATAACAAAGAAATTATTATGGTGGTAGAAACCGAGTTTCCTGCATCTATACTTGCAATTCCACTCCACCCAAAAATTGCAAAAAATGCAACTACATTTTTAAAAGTAAAAAACTGAAAACCTGCACCAGTATCTGCGTCTATTTCTGCATCAACATCACCAATATCATCTGTATCTGCACCAATAAACGTGGTTACCAAAACAAATAAAAATATTAGTGTAGAAACACCAGTAATAATCCAATATGTTTTTTCAAAAGAAGATAATTCTAAGTACCATTCTGTCATAACAATTATTTTTTTAAGTGATTAAATATAAAGGTTTTTAGTTGAATAAAACGAGTTATTTTCATCAACCTAAAGAGAAACTTATTTTTATTAAAATCAACTTTATAAGCGCTATTTTAAACTTGATTTTCAACTTCAATAAACACTAATTTTACTCTAAAAAGAAAGGAATTAAGGTACTAAAGTTTGGTTAAGCTTCTATTATTAGTAGTTCTAAACAAAGTTTTGTTACAGAAAATTTTCAATAATCTTTAAAATAAAAAAAGCCTTGATATAAAAATATATCAAGGCTTTTTTAATAACGAAACTTTATTCTTTAGAAATTATAACGCAAACCAAATAAAACATTACTTGGTGGCATTGGTACAAAACCAGATTCTATATAATCTGCATCAAAAATATTGTTTGCTGTAATTGAAAAATTAAATTTATTAAAATCTACAATTATAGAAGCATCTACTACATTATAACTTGTACCAATAGTTCTTTCTGCGTACTTGTAAATTATGTTTTGTCTTACGTTTTTAAATAATTTACTAGAAAAACGTGTTGTAAATTGATGTTTTAAAGTGTTTAAAGAATAACGAGATAAATCTTTATTTTGATCTAAAATATCATCATTTAAGTACGTATAACCAAACGTTAGTGTTTGTTTGTAGTTAAGTAAACTAAAATTATAAGCTCCTTCAAATTCAAAACCCTTTGTATTTACTTCTGCAATATTTGTTGCAGTAAATTTAGAGTCGGTTGTATTTTCTCTAATAAAATCTATTAAATTGGTTGCATCTCTGTTAAAAATAGCAATAGAAGATGTAAACTTATCAGAACTATATTTTAACCCAATTTCTTGTGCAAATGCTTCTTCTGGTTTTAAGTTAGGGTTTCCAATTGTACTTCTATCATTGTAATACAAATCTGTGTACGTTGGTATTCTGTAAGTAATACCTAAGTTACCATAAGCTTTTAAATTGTCAGACAATTTAAAACCAATATCTAAACCTGGAAATGCATGAAATTTAAAATCTGAAAAGTAAGTTACAGCAACTCCTGGTGTAATATCTATTTTATCGTCTGCCAATTTAAAACGGTGTTCTAAAAATAGATTTGCCATAATTCTGTCTCTTTTCCCTAGGTTATTACTACTTATAGAAACTCTAGAAACGTCTATTCCAAAACCTGTAACCCCTAAATTAGAAGTGTAAGATGCATTTGTTTCTACACCCACTTTATTTGTAATATGTAAATTTCTAAAAAAGCTAGGATCGTCTCTTTTTAATAAAAAGATATCTTGTCCTCTTCTCCAATAAACTCTTGGTGTAATTTTAAATTTTTCTGTTTTAAATGTTGTAGAAACTCCTAACAAACTATTCTGCGTTTCTTCATATTCATTAAAACCAAAAGATTCTGGTGTATAAAAATTTTGTGCTCCAAATTTTTTATCGAAAAAAGTAGCTAAAACCTCGATTGGTTGTTTTTTCTTATTAAAAACTCCTTTTAAGAAATAATTAAAATTATTATAATCAGAATTTTCTCTATAACCATCTGATGTTAAAGCACCAACATGCGCAATAATCGATGTGTTTTCAAACTCTTTACCAACGGTTAAAGAACCGTTTAATTGTCCAAAAGAACCTCCTTCAACATTTATAGAAGCAACACTTTGTAATTTCTTTTTCGTTACAATATTAATAGCACCTGTAAATGCATTTTGGCCGAAAACTCTTGCTGCAGGTCCTTTAATAATTTCTATTCTTTCTATAACTTCTATTGGTAAAGCTGCGTTTAAAGTATGATGACCTGTTTGTGCATCATCCATTTTAATACCATCAATTAATAATAAAGTTTGGTCAAAACCACCACCTCTAATATATAAATCTGCCTGACTACCAGCTGTACCTCTTCTTCTAATATCTACACCTGCAACTTGTTGTAATAAATCTGCAACATTGGTAGCTGCACTATTTTTTATATCTGCAGCAGAAATAACGTTTATAGTTCTAGAGTTTTCTTTAAAAGGTAAATCTATTCTAGTAGAAGTAATTACAACTTCTTTTAAAGTGTCTCTTTTTACGGGTTCCACTTGTGCTTTTACTTGTACAGCACAAAATAACATAACAATTATTAAGGTAAACTTAATTTTCATAAATAGTGATTTTTAAAACGCAGCAAAAGTCGTAACTTTCCGGACGATTAAACTAGTCCAGTTTTAAAATGATAGATAGTCCGGTTAATACGCTTTTTAAACAATTAATTAAGTTTGACAAAACGATAACGCAACCTGTTTATATTCAGGTTTCTCAGCAAATTATAAATGCAATACAAAGAAACTATTTAGCTAAAGGAACCATTTTACCCGGAACTAGAGTTTTAAGTAAGTTATTAAAAATTCATAGAAATACTGCAGTTGCTATTTATGAGGAATTAGCATCACAAGGTTGGGTAGAAATAATACCTAATAAAGGCACATTTGTTTTAGATTTAGCTCAGCAGAAATCTAAAATAAAAGCAACTTCACAGAAACCAAATGAAGCTTATACGTATGCTAAAACATCTGGCTTTCCTTTTCAAAAATCATTTCATTTAGCATCAACAGCACAATTAACAAATGCTAAATTTACTATTAATGATGGTAAACCAGATTTAAGATTACATCCTGTACATCAATTTACAAGATGGTATAGTGCTGCTATGAAACGAAAAACGCTAATTAAAAAATGGAACAGACCTCATGAGTTTTCATATTCGTTATTTCAAACGCAATTATGTAATTATTTAAATGCAACTAGAGGTTTTCATGTAAGACCCAACAATTTAATAAGCACACGTAGTACAGAAATGAGTTTATACATTGTTTCGCAATTATTAATAAAACAAAACGATGTAGTTTTAGTAGGAAATTTAAGTAATTATGCTGCTAATATGATTTTTCAGCAAGCAGGCGCAACTATTAAAACAATTCCTGTAGACAAAGAAGGTTTAGATATTAACTACATAAAAAATAATTTTGTAAAAGGAAGCATTAGATCTATTTACGTTTGTGCTCACAGAGATTACCCAACAGTAGTAACATTAAGTGCAAAACGTAGATTAGAATTATTACAACTTGCTAAAGAATTTGGTTTTGCTATTATTGAAGATGATTACGATTATGATTTTCAATACGAAGGTTCTGCAATGTTACCAATGGCTAGTTCAGATGTTAATGGAATGGTTATTTATTTAGGAAAGATGGGGCAATCTTTATTTCCTACTTTTCAAACAGGTTTTGTGGTAGCACCAGAAAATTTAATTTCAGAAGCAAAAAATTATTTGCAATTATTAGACAAACAAGGAGATTTAATTCAAGAACAAATGCTTTCTGAATTAATTAATGAAGGTGAAATTTATCGTCTAATGAAAAAAAACATTGTACTCTATAAACAACGAAGAGATTGTTTGTGTACGCTGTTAACAGCCTATTTTTCTAAAATTGCAACATGGCAAATTCCTTCTGGTGGATTGGCAATTTGGTTAGAGTTTCAACCAAAAATATCTTTGGTAAAACTAGCTAAAGAAGCAGAAAAAAACGAATTATTTATACCAAAAACTATTCTTTATCAAGATAAAAACACATGTGCAATTCGTTTTGGTTTTGGACATTTACATGAAGAAGAAATAGAAACTGTTATTAAAAAACTAAAAGACGCTTACAATAAGTTAATTATCTAATTTTGTAAAAAAGAAGAACTTTTTTTAACAGAATAAGATATTAACAACCTAATTTTGCCTGCTATTTTTTGATACTTTTATAGCATGTTTGCACTAATAGATTGTAATAATTTTTATGCTTCTTGTGAGCGGGTTTTTAACCCAAATTTACAAGGAAAACCAGTTGCTATTTTAAGCAATAATGATGGTTGTGTTATTTCTATGAGCGATGAAGCTAAGAAATTACAACTCCCTTTTGGCGCGCCAATTTTTAAATGGGAACAGTTTTGCAAACAAAATAACATTACCGTTTTATCTTCTAATTACCCTTTGTATGGCGATATGAGTTCTAGAGTTATGAATATTCTAGCAGATTTTTCGCCAGACATAGAAGTGTATTCTATAGACGAATCTTTTTTAGAATTAAAAGGCTTTGAAAATTATGATTTAGCTGCATATGCAACTAAAATGAGAAGTAGAATTTTAAAATGGACAGGCATACCAACTTGTGTAGGCATTGCACCAACAAAAGCACTAACTAAAGTTGCCAATAAAATTGCACGTTCTAACTTAAAGCAGTCTAAAGGAATTTGCATTATAGACTCTGAAGAAAACAGAATTAAAGCTTTAAAATGGACAAAAATTGGAAATGTTTGGGGAATTGGAAGTCGTTTAAAAAAACGATTACAAGATAAAGGTTGCGTTACTGCCTATGATTTTACACAACTTTCTAGCGATTGGGTTTTAAAAAATTTTTCTATTGTAGAATGGCGCTTACAAAAAGATTTACAAGGTATTTCTAAAATACCTTTAGAAGACGCTACTACTTCTAAAAAGATGATTGCCACAACTAGAAGTTTCGAATACACATATTCTGATATTGATAATATTAAAGAACGTATTTCTACATTTGCAGTAAGTTGTGCAGAGAAATTAAGAAATCAAGAATCTAGTTGCCACATGTTAATTGTACAACTTTCTAGCGACAGACATCAAACAAATGCAGTACAACATAGAGAAAGTAAAACAGTAGTTTTTTCTTCTCCAACAGACTCTACATTAACTATTTCTAGCGCAGCTGTAGAAGCAGTAAAAAGTATGTTTAAAAAAGGTGTTAAATACAAAAGAGCTGGTGTTATTGTTACAGGATTAGTACCTAATGATAATTTTCAACTAAATTTATTTTCAAGTGAAAACCCAAAACACAAACCATTAATGTCTGCTATAGATGGTTTAAATAAGAAATTTAAAAGTGATAAAATTAAGTTAGGAAATCAAGATTTAAAACGTACTTGGAAAATGAAACAAGACAGATTGTCTAAGAAATTTACCACCAATATAAATGATGTTTTAATTGTAAAAACTTCTTAAGAATATTAAAAATAATTGAAAATAGTATTTTAAAATAAATCTCTTAAAATTTACAAAAAAGTTATAATTTGCACAGTAATGAAAACATCTAAAACACTTACTTTTTTTACGCCAAAAACGTCATCTGGAAACGGAGCTGTTTTTGTAGATGTTGGCATTTCTGCTGGTTTTCCTTCTCCTGCAGACGATTTTAGAGAAACAAGAATTTCTTTAGACGATGAGCTTATACAAAATAAAGATGCTACTTTTTTTGCTAAGGTAAAAGGACAATCTATGATTGATGCTGGTTTAGACGATAACGATTTGTTAGTAATAGACAGAAGTTTAGAACCTACCAATAATAAAATTGCTGTTTGTTTTTTAGATGGCGAATTCACTGTAAAAAGACTTCGTGTAGAAAAAAATGAAGTTTGGTTACAGCCAGAAAACATTAATTATCCTATTATAAAAATTACAGAAGATAATGATTTTATGATTTGGGGAATTGTAACAAGCGTCATAAAAAAAGTATAATTTTCTACTTTCTTTCCTATTATTTTCAAGAAAAATAATACCTTTATTTCTAAAATTAAAAACTATGGAAAACACTTTTGATAACAAAGTATTATTAATTGAATCTACAGACCAAGTTCGTGTAGAATTTTATAAAAAGACCTACGCACACGTTGCTGGTGGAGTTTTATTATTTGTTTTGTTTGAATATTTACTACTACAGAGCGATACTATTGTTAACTTTATGATGTCTATGACACAAGGTTGGCGTTGGTTGGTTATGTTGGGTGGCTTTATGTTAGTTACCAATTATGCAGAAAGTACTGTTTTAAAAACTGCTGATAAAAACATACAATACATGGCGTATGCTTTATATGTTTTTGCACAAGCAATAATATTTGTTCCTCTTTTATACATTGCCATTTTCTATACAGATAGTGCAGCATTAGTACAGCAAGCAGCAATTGTAACATTGGCATTATTTGCAGGTATTTCTGCAGTTGTTTTTGTAACTAAAAAAGATTTCTCTTTCTTAAAAGCAGGTTTAACTGTTGGCTTTTTTATTGCAATGGGCTTAATAGTTGCAGGTGCTTTATTTGGCTTCGATTTAGGTTTATGGTTCTCTGTTGGTATGTGTTTATTAGCTGGTGGTTCTATTTTATACCAAACCTCTAACTTGGTAAACAAATATGGTACAGAAGATTATATACCAGCTTCGTTAGGTTTATTTGCTTCTTTAATGTTGCTTTTTTGGTACGTTTTACAAATATTTATGTCTAGAGATTAAAAAAATTATTTTATAATTTTTAAAGAAAATCAGTGCTTTTTAGTGCTGATTTTTTTTGTTACAAACTTAAAATATTATCAAATTAAAATATTTTATTATTGTTTATCAATAATTTTAATATGTTTGTATTCTTAAACAATAAGAAATTATGCGAAAAATTAATATTTTAAAAGCGATTGTAGATTTACTTTGGATATTTTCCATGCCAATAATTCTAATAATTGTAGGTTTCTCTATTGCAATTTTCTTTGTTGATTTAGGTGAATTAAACATCAAAATAAACTCAATAGACCTTAATAACGATACGCTATTGTCAAAAGCATTATTTCTTATTTCTGCTCTAAATTATTTATTAATTATTGCATCATTATATTTTTTTAGAAAAGTATTAAATCAATTTATAAGAGTAAAAATATTTGAAGCAAATGTTATAAAATCGTTTCAAAAAACAGGAAACTTATTAGCAATTTCTGGTTTTATTTCGTTAATAGTTTCCATAATAAGTAAAGTTTATTTTGAGCAAAAAATATCTTTAGAGTTAGGTTTAAATCAGCATTTAGTAATTATCTGTTTAGGCTTGTTCTTTTTAGTTTTAAGTGAAGTCTTTAAAATTGCAAAGAATCAAAAACAAGAAAACGATTTAACAATATAAGATATGGCAATTATTGTAAACTTAGATATAATGCTTGCCAAACGTAAAATGCGAAGTAAAGAGTTGGCAGAAATTATTGGCATTACTACTGCTAATTTATCCATCTTAAAATCTGGTAAAGCAAAAGCAGTACGTTTTTCTACATTAGAAGCTATTTGCAAAGCTTTAGATTGCCAACCTGCAGATATTTTAGAATATGTAGAAGATTAATTAAAAATTAAACATAAAAAAAACTCCGAATTTTCATTCGGAGTTTTTTATTATTATCAAAAGCTATGTAATAGATTAAATTATCTATTCATTGGCTTATCTAAATTCATAAACAGAATATCTGCATCTGTAGCTTCTTTTCCTAACAAATACTTACTAAAATGATCTGCTCTTAACCAGAAAGAGTATTCTGTCATGCTTCCAAAACCATGTCTTTGTCCTGGCATAATCATAAATTTAAAACGTTTGTTTGCTTTAATTAATTCATTTGCCATTCTAATGGTTCCTGCAGGATTTACGTTGTTATCCATATCTCCATGAATTAACATTAAATGTCCTTTTAGATTTTTTGCTAAAGATTGATTGTCATCAATTTTATATTTATGAGAAATTTTTCCTTTTGCATCTATTTCTTCTTTCACACCATGATGTGTTTCACTCCACCAAGAATTATATACGTTATTATCATGATTTCCTGCAGAAGAAACTGCCGCTTTAAAGAAATCTGGATATACTAACATTGCTGCTGTAGACATAAAACCACCACCAGAATGACCGTAAATTCCTACTTTTTCAATATCAATAAACTTGTGTTTATTAGCTAACTGTTGTGCTACATATTTTTTATCTGCCAAACCATAATCACGTAAGTTTCCATAACCATAATTATGGTACCATTTAGATCTATCTGGATGTCCACCTCTGTTTCCTAAAGTAATAACTACAAAACCAACTTGCGCCATTCTATCTAATCTGTCCATTCTATAAGAAAAAGACTTGTTTACAGCTTCTGTTTGTGGTCCAGGATATACATATTCTAATAACGGATATACTTTCGTAGAATCCATATCAAAAGGGGTATACATTACACCATAAATATCTGTAATTCCATCATCTGCTTTTACTTTAAAAGGTTCTGGGAATTTATAGCCAGAAGCCATTAATTGCGATAAATCTGCAGTTTCTAAATCCATTACTTTTTTACCATTAACATCTCTAAGTTCAGATTTTGGTACTGTATTTACTCTAGAATAGTTACTTACAAAATACTTATTAGAATCTGACATAGATGAAGTTGTAGTAAAATCTCCTTTATCTAAAGTACGCATTCCACTTCCGTTTAAATTAATTTTAAACGTGTGTAAATAATAAGGATCTTGTTCTTTATTAACTCCATTTGCTGTAAAATATAATGTTCTAGATTTTTCATCTAAACCAGCAAAACCACTTACATGAAAATCGCCTTCTGTAACTTGGTTTTTTAAGTTTCCTTCAGAATCATATAGGTAAAAATGTGCCCAACCATCTCTTTCTGCCCAGTGTAACATTTCTGTTTCATTGTTTAATAAAATTAACGGGCGAGACTCGATATATGTATTAAAACGCTCTTCAATTAAAGTTTTGTATTCACCCGTATTTATGTCTGCTACATTAATATCGTACTTTTTACGATCTCTAGAGATTACACTAAAATAAATTTTTCCTTTTTTAGAAAGTAATAATGATGGTCTAAAATCATCATCTCTACTAGATTGTTTTCTAGGAGCATTAAAAACAGATATACTTTGTTGTTTAATTGTATCTAAAGGAACTTTTACATGCGATTTTGTAGGAATATCAAAAATTAATAATTCAGATTTGTAATATTCTTGCTCACCTGGCATATGATACTTATACGTTTCTAGTGTTGGTCTTTTCTTACCTGTAGAATTAATTACCCATAAATCTTTAATATGTCTAGAGTCAGATTTTTGAAAAACAAACTTTTTAGAATCATGAGACCAAGTACCCCAAACTCCTTTTCTTTTATCTTTATTTTTTTCTTTATCTACATTATCTCCTCTAGAACCACCACCATAACCGTAGTTTTCTTCACCATCTTTAGTCCATTGGTTTTCTACAACAGTACTATCTTTATCATCTTTAATAAACTTTTTAAAGTTTATTTTATCCATCCAATACAAGTTATAATTTTTAGAATATAAAACTATAGAACTATCTGGCGCAACATTTGCCCAACGTTTCCATTCTTCCTTTTCTTTCTTCTTATTATCTATAATTGTTAAACCATTACTACCTAACCTGTATTCTAAATGGTAAACTTTCTTCTCCATTTTAGGCTTTTTATTTTTTGCCTTTTTTGTTGAAGTAGAATCTTTTTTAACATCTTCTTTCTTTTCGTCTTCTTTAACCTCAACTTCTTCTGTAGAAGTTACTCTAAAGCGAATTGCATTTTCTGCTTCGTTAAATTTAAAGCTAAAACGAGGTAAATGTTTAGCATCATAAGGATCTTTGGTTATTTCTGTTAACCATTTTGCCATTTTAACATTATCAAAAAGTGCTTTTTTAGATTTTTTATCTGCGTCTACTAAATAATAATTAGATCCTTCAGAAGTTTTGTAAGAATACCAAAAACGGTTTCCTTTTTTTAACCAATGAGGACTAACACTTGTAGAGTGTACCATTTTTGCTAAGTTTTTTGGCGAATACTTAGCTGCAGCTCTGTAATTTGGGGCTGGAGTTTCTTGTGCAGAAATTACTGAAACAGTAAATAAAAACACAAAAAATAAGATAAATTTTTTCATTTGTAGTGATTGTTTAGTTTGAATTAAAAGATAAAGTTCTCTAAAACAAATTACCTCACAACTTTTTAAGAATTATTTATAAAATATTTAACAAAAAATTATTAAAAACGGTCCTTTTTAAATGCAAATTCCATTTTTAGTCGAATTAATTGGAAAAATCGTAAAACAACTTGGTTGTATTTAAAGTTGAATAAGGTATCTATTAATACATCTGTACTAAAGTTTTTATGAAAAAACTGCACTCTGTTTTCTATTTGGTTATCTGTGTATTTACTATACATTCTTTGACTAGAATATTCACTTAAACGCCATTTAAAAAGTTTTCTTCTACGCCATTTTTTTCTGTAATTATTAAAGTTAGTTTTACCATTCACCAAATATTCATCAATATAAACACATGCTAAATCTGCACTTTGCATTGCATATCTTATTCCTTCACCACCTCTTGGGTTTATCGCAGAAACAGCATCTCCTACAGCAATTACTTTATTACTATAAAATTTATCTTTTAAACCTTCAGAATACCTTAAAATACCACCATGAACATCTAACAATTTATAAGTTTCACATTTTAAATATTCTTTAATAATTTGCTCTGTAATTTTCTTTGTAGTTATATCTGTATTTTCCTGATTAAGAGATTTTAAATGTGTTTTTCCTGCACCTACTTTTAAAATATTTTGTTCCATAGGAAAAATCCAAGAATAACCTTTAATAGCCCATTTATGTCCTAAAAAAAACACTAATTGATCTTTGTATTTCTCATAAATTTCTGGTGCTACTTCAATTAAATATTCTGTACCACTTCCTAAATTCATAGTAGGTTGTACCTCTTTATCATCATACATAACCTTTCTAAGCGGTCCTGTAGCATCAACAACTAACTCGCATTCTACTTCAATAATTTCTTTAGATTTTGATTTTTGTAAAGTTACTATTGCCGTTTTATCGTTTACTTTTTTACTGATGTATTTATAACCTGTTAAGATTTCTCCGCCAAAACTCTTTGCATCATCAGCTAAAAATTGTTTTAATTTTCCGTAATCTAAAACAACACCTTTATTGGTATTTCCTTTCCAAAAATAACTGTTTTTTGTACATTGGATTGTAATATTTTTCCAATATGCACCAATAACTTTATCAGGTAAATTGAATTCTTTTAAAGGCTCTAATGTCATACCAGCACTAGAAAAATTATTATCTAAAAAAGAAGGGAAACGTTCTACCAGTAAAACTTTGTGTCCTTTTTTAGACAAATTTCTTGCCACTTGTCCTCCAGAAGGACCACCTCCAATTACAACAACATCATATTTCTTTTCCATCATACAATTTAATTCAAATTACGTTTTTCAACAAAAAAACGTTTTAAGAGATTAGAACATTCATTTTCTAAAATTCCGCTAATAACTTTTGTTTTAGGATGCAGTGTTGTTCCTAAATTAACAAAACCTCTTTCTGGTTCTGATGCGCCATAAACAATTTTACCAATTTGTGCCCAATAACTTGCACCAGCACACATTTGACAAGGTTCTAAGGTAACATATAACGTACAATCTTTTAAATACTTTCCTCCTAAAAAATCTGCAGCAGCCGTAAATGCTTGCATTTCTGCATGGGCTGTTACATCATTTAAAGTTTCTGTTAAATTATGTGCTCTAGCAATAATTTGATCTTTAAAAACAATAATTGCCCCTACAGGAACCTCTCCTTTAGAAAAAGCATTTTCTGCTTCCTGAAAGGCTTTTTTCATAAAATAAATATCGTCAAAAGGTTGAATCATGTGTGATTGATTATGAAAGGCGAAATTAAGTAAAATATTTGCGATAGATTTGTATTTATTAGTCATCCTTTTGATAACCACAAAAAGTTAAATTGTATTTTTGTATTCGAATGAATAACTTGTTAGAAAACATATCAAACCCAAATGATTTAAGAAAATTAAATCAAGATCAATTGCCACAATTGGCAAAAGAATTACGTGAATTTATTATTGATATTGTAGCTACTAAAGAAGGGCATTTAGGTGCTAGTTTAGGTGTTGTAGAACTTACAATTGCAATTCATTATTTATTTAACACGCCTAAAGATTTATTAATTTGGGATGTTGGACACCAAGCTTATGGTCATAAAATTCTAACAGGTAGAAAAGATGTTTTTCATACCAATAGACAATTTGGTGGAATTGCTGGTTTTCCTGCTAGAAAAGAAAGCGAATATGATGCTTTTGGTGTTGGCCATTCATCTACCTCTATTTCTGCTGCATTAGGAATGGCAATTGCATCTAACCTTAAAGGAGAAAAAGAAAAACAACATATTGCAGTTATTGGAGACGCTTCTATTGCTAGCGGAATGGCTTTTGAAGCTTTAAACCATGCAGGTGTTTCTAGTGCAAATTTATTAATTATTTTAAATGACAATGCTATTGGAATAGACCCTTCTGTTGGTGCTTTAAAAGAGTATTTAACTAAGGTTAAAACTGATAGAAAACTTGCAGTACAAAACAATATTATAAAGGCTTTAAATTTTAATTACTCTGGGCCAATTGATGGTCATGATTTACCTAAAATATTATCTGAATTAGAGAGGTTAAAGTCTGTAAAAGGACCTAAATTTCTACATGTAATAACTACAAAAGGAAAAGGTTTACAGAAAGCAGAAGAAGATCAAGTTACGTATCATGCACCTGGAAAATTTGATAAAATTTCTGGAGAACGTATTAAGAAAGAAGCCAGTTTATATACAAAATATCAAGATGTTTTTGGAAAAACTATTGTAGAATTAGCTTCAAAAAACTCAAAAATAGTTGCAGTTACACCTGCAATGTTAACTGGTAGTTCTTTAAAATTAATGTTACAAGAATTTCCTGAAAGAACTTTTGATGTTGGTATTGCAGAACAACATGCAGTAACCTTATCTGCAGGTATAGCTACACAAGGTTTAATTGCTGTTTGTAATATCTATTCTACGTTTTTACAACGTGCTTATGACCAAGTTATACACGATGTTGCACTTCAAAACTTACCTGTTGTTTTCTGTTTAGATAGAGCAGGTTTGGTTGGTGAAGATGGGGCAACACATCATGGAGTTTTCGACTTAGCATATTTGCGTTTAATTCCTAATTTAATTGTTTTTGCACCTAGAAATGAAATTGAATTACGTAACATTTTATACACTGCCCAATTAGGTTTAAAAAATCCTATTGCAATTCGTTATCCTAGAGGAACTGGTAATATAATTGAGTGGCAAAAACCATTTGAAAAATTAGAAATAGGAAAAGGTATTTGTTTAAAAGAAGGTAGCAATAGCGCTGTTTTATCTATTGGAACTATTTCAAAAAATGTTTCTGATGCTATTAGTTTATTAGATAATAAAGATGAAATTTCTCATTATGACATGCGTTTTGTAAAACCTTTAGATGAAAATTTACTACATGATATTTTCAAAAAAAATAAAACAATTTTTACTATTGAAGACGGAACAATAAAGGGTGGTTTTGGAACAGCTATTTTAGAATTTGCCTCAGAAAACAACTATCAAAACAGAATAAAATTAATAGGAATTCCTGATAATTTTATTGAACATGGAAGTGTTTCTCAACTTCAACATAAAATTGGCTTAGACGCCAATAGTTTAGCAAATACATTTAAACTTTACTCATAAAAAAAGACGCTAAAATTAGCGTCTTTTTTTCTTATTATAATTGTATTTATTGAATAATAATCTTTTTAGAAGATTTATTATTGTTTTCATCAACTAGATTTACAATGTATACACCTGCGTTAACATTTAATTCTATTAGTTGTCTTTCATTAGAATTAAAATCTAAATTAGAATTATAAACTTGTCTTCCAGAAATATCGAAAATATTTATTTTGCTCTTTCCTAAAGAACTTTTAGCAAAGACAGTAAAGTTACCTTTAGAAATTGTAGGATAAACTGTAAAAGCTTTATTATCTAGTAAAACATCGTCTATAGAAGCTGTGCCATTTGTAAAGTTTGTTGTAAACATACCTCTACCATGTGTTGCTGCTAAAATTAAATTATCTGAAGCTCTATATTGAAGCATATCTACTCTAACACTTCCCATTCCTGAAGAGGCAGGCTCCCAAACAACTGTTTCTGCAGTAACATCATTTGTTTTCCAAACACCAGCTTCTGTTGCTAAAATAACTTCTTTTCTATCTAAAGGATTAAATAAAGACCATCTAACAGGAATATCTGGTAAGTTTCCTTCAACGTCTACCCAATTATCACCTCTATTATTACTATACCAAACACTTTTTACACCGTAGTTCGAATATGTAAGTAATATTTCATCTTCTGAAGCACCTATTTCTATACAAGAAATTGCTCCAATAATATCTGGAGTTCTAATTAATGAAGTGGTTGCATCGTTTGCGTTAATAACTAAAAATCGACCTCTATCTGTTCCTAAAAAAACCTTTCTATTTTCTTTATTATAAGGTGATACTCTAATATGAGTTACAGCTGCACTACCTATAGAAGGAGCAGTAATTGTATCTTTTACTCCGCTAAAAACATCCCTATCTCCTTGATATTCAAAATCGGGTTTTAAGGTAGCTCTTGTAATTTGATTATTACTATTAAATGAATAAAAAGCATTATTTTCATCATCATAATCTGCTGCATTTATAAAACTACCTGAATTTCTATTGTTAACTAAAGTAACGTAATCTGAATCTGGATCTGTAGAATCGTACAAATAAGCAGAGTTTTGTTGAGTAGAAGCTATATAATAAACACTTTTTGTGCCATTTGTTGCTGTTTGATCGATAAAACTAAACCCTCCATCTCCACCTAAGATTTCTTCAGAATTACTTAAACCGGATTCAAATAAATAATTAGTTCCATTATCTTGTGCCCCACCTAAAAAGCCATTAGTATCTGTAGGATCTATAGCACCAGAATAAAATTGGGTAATATTAAAGTTTAAATTTCTTGGTACAAAACCAGCCAAATTTTGATTTACTGAATTATCTGGGGAATAAAAAACACCTCCATCTGAGGCTACTAATAACTCATTATGGTTTGGTCTAAAAATAATATTATGAATATCTGCATGAACAAAACTAACCGAACTATCATAAAAACTCTCCCAACTAGATGTTTTAGTCCATGAGGTACCTCCATCTAAACTTTTAAATGTGTTAATACCTCCTACATAAATCTCATTCTGGTTAGTAGGATTAACATTTATTATAAGATCATACCAAGCTTGTCCTCTTGTAAAATCATCATTTGGAACAGAAGAATCTCTGACATCCGATGGTTCACTAATGTTAGTCCAAGTTTCGCCAGAATCTGTTGTTTTAACAATTTCACTTAAACCTGTTACAAAAGATCCAGGTCTATTACTGTCTTCTATCTGAGAAGCAACTAAAACATACACAACGTCAGCATTAGATCCTGCTGTTGCTAATTCTACTCTTCTTAAAAAAGGTAAAGAGGATGTATATTTAGATGTAAAAGTTATTCCGTCTGATGATAAAAATACAGAACCTTCAGCATTTCCTGCCCAAATTTTATTATCTGAAGCCAATTCTAAGTCTCTTATAGATTCTGTTGAAACTACAGTCCAAGTTACTCCTCCATCTTCAGATCTAAATAAATCTGTTCCATCAGAATCTATACCATTTACGTCTCGCATTGCTGCGTAAACAACACCTATTACTCCTCCTTCATTTCTAACGATAAGATCATAAACATATTCGAAATTTGTTGTTGATGCTAAATTATTCCAAGTAGAACCACCGTCAGTGGTTTTCCAAATTCCTGCTCCATTAACTGCATCTACATTTCCCCAACCTTCACCAGTACCAACATAAAATGTATTGGTGTTTACTGGATCAAAATCCATTGCAGAAATTGCAAAATTAGACATATCAGAATTTACCATACTCCAAGCAGAATTTTCATCTGTAATATCTGTGTTTTTCCAAATACCACCACTTACACCACCTGCAAAAACGGTTTTATCAGTTGCATCATTAGGATCAAACATTAATGCTCTTACCCTACCTGCAACTTTTTTTGGTCCTCTAGATTCCCAACTAAAAGTTGTTGTAGCTGTTTTTCTAGAGGCAACTTCTTTTTTTATTTTTTTACCATACTTTAAAGCTTTTACCAATCTATCTTG
>CAXBIR010000045.1:0-25495 GCA_963975825.1 uncultured Polaribacter sp. | reverse complement strand
CATTAAAAGTCATTGGTGTTATATTTGGAATTTCCAAATCTTTTTCTGCTATTAATGTTGGGTCTGTAGCATCGGCGTTAATTATAACATATACGTCTCCTGCAGCAACTGAACCACTTAAAGTTAATGGAGCTTCCCAAATACCTTTAGATTGTCTTTTTACCGTGTAATTAGATAAGTTAATAGCATCGTCTGATAAGTTAGCTATTTCTATCGCTTTATTAAAGTTACCGCCTTCTACATATTCAGAGAAAAACAATTCAGTATTTGTATTAACCCCATCTGTAGTTGTTGCATTTACAGCTACCGACTGAGCAGATTTATTATCTGCAGAATCTTTTGCTAAAACTGTTACACTATATGTTGTAGAGATCGTTAATCCTGTTGCGTTATAGTAATTGTTAACTGTAGTTCCATTAAATACACCATCAATATAAACATCGTAACCTGTAACATTTGCATTATCTGTAGATGCAGACCAATTTACTTTAAAACTAGTTCCACCTTCATTAGTAATTGTAACATTATTAGGTATTGTTGGTGGTGTTGTATCTGATAAAGTTGTAGCGTTTACAGTTACTGATTGTACAGATTTATTATTAGCGATATCTTTTGCTAAAACTGTAATTGCATAATTTGTATTAGAGTTTAAATCTGAAACGGTGTAATTTGTTTCTGAAACGATTCCTTTTAAATTTCCATCTACAAAAACTTCATATTTAGTAACACCAACATTATCCGTTGAAGCAGTCCAGTTAACATCAATAGAAGTTAAAGTTACATTACTTAAAGTTACATTTGTTGGAGTAGTAGGTGCTTCGCTATCATTAGAAGTGTATAATCCCCAAGAATCTATTGCTTCTGCGCCACCCCAAATTCTTGTTGCCAAATATGCGTTATCTATAAAAGGATTTCTATTTCCTTGTGCATAAGCTTCATTAGATTCATGGTAGGTATTTCTTTGTCTTTCAAAATCTGAAACAGGATCTTCTACATTCCATTCTAAAAATAAATCAATCATATCATCTGGAGTAGAAGAGGAGTTACCAATTCCAACACCTGTTGGTTTACATTGTTCTCCGTAATGTAAATACATATACATCATCATTCTAGCTACATCACCTTTCCATTCATCTCCAGGATACCAACCACCAGAAACAGGACCAGCGTTACCAGAACCATCAACAAATTTTAGGCTACCACGATCGCTGTTAAAACTAACATCGGAAGGACGTAAATGATGTGCGTCTACGCCAGCACCTGCAGATCTACCAAGAGCAGGTGTTCCTAAAGATTGTGCATAAGTGTGTTCTCTATTCCAATCATTAGTACTACCACCATTTTGATTTATACCTCTAGTTCTAGAAGTTTTTCCATCAGTAGAATATCCGTAGATTAATAAAACTTCTGCAGTATTAGTTGGGTTTACATCTGTTTTTTTTGAAGCTTCCCAAACACCAGGAGTATAGCTTAAAAAGTTTGTATGCGCATTAATTGTTTTAGTTGCTAGTTTTGCTTTTAAATCTAGTCCTTCTGCAGTTAAATCTACATCATCATAATAAGATTCTTGCGCAAAAGCTATACTAGTTAAAAATAAAGAGCATAAGAGTAATGTTTTTTTCATTTTAGAGTTTTTAAAAAACAAAAAAAAACGATTCATTATTGAATCGTTTTTTTTTGCAAAAAGGTATTATTAATTTTTAATTAATTTCTTTGTAATAAACTGTTTTCCAGAATTTATTTTAATTAGATAAACTCCTTTAGACAATTCAGAAATATCTATACTGTTTTTACTTTTAGAAACTTCAGAAGTGTTTATTAGTTTACCCAAAACGTTGTATACATTAATTGTAGCATCTTCTGTTACACTAAAGTAAATTCTATTTCCGTTGGTTGGATTAGGAAACATTTTAAAAGATTTGAAAATTATATTTTTTGTACTTAAAGTAGATGTATGATTTCCAATACCACTAAAAGTGTTAGCAGGTAGTATTTCCCACTCACTTTCTGTAAAAGTAGAATTAGGTACAGATATGCTACTTTTTCTTCTATAGGTTACATTTTCTATGTGTTTACTAGCGTTTCCTTCTTCACCAATAATATCTATTAAGACTCCGTCTTTAAATAGACCAACTGGGTCATTACCATTAAAATTTAAAGGAGAAGCAAATTTGTAAGGTGCGTTTGCATTACTAGGAACTTTTAAATCTGCATTATCTATTAATTCTTGTTCAGCAGAACCATTATGAATTATAACAAATACATCATTAGGAATAATACTTGTAACTGAAGGGTTTACTAAGTATTCAGTTTTATCTAGTGGTAAATCATCTACCCAAGAACCACCATTAGATTGTTTTTGAATGCTGTAACCTGCTAAACTAATAGTTGCACTAGATAAATTTACTATTTCTATTGCTTTATTATTACCTCCATCTGGTTCTACATATTCAGAAATAAATAATTCTGTTACACCGTTAGATGACCCATCTGTTGTTGTTGCGTTTACAGGTGCGCTTTTACTAGATTTATTATTATCTACATCTTTAGCTAATACTTCTATAGCATAAGTTGTAGATGCATTTAAACCTGTAACTGTATAAAATAGCTCGGTTGTAGATGCATTTAAAGAACCATCTACATAAACTTCGTAACCAGCAACAGCATTATTATCTGTAGAAACATTCCAACTTACTTTTACTGAAGAATCTGAAGCATTACTAATTACAATGTTTGTAGGCGTAGTTGGTGCTTCTGTGTCTTGTAATGTAGTTCCGTTTACAGGTGTACTTGCAGGAGATAAGTTGTTTATTATATCTCTAGCTATAATAGTAAATTTATAAGAAGTATTTGTGTTTAAATTAGTTATAGACGCAGTAGTTTCCGAGTTTGAAGTTTGTGCAGTTAAAACATCATCTACATATACATTATAACCAGAAACTTCAACATTATCTGTAGAAGCTGTCCAAGAGACATCTATAGAAGTTAAAGTAATATTACTTAATGTTATGTTTGTTGGTGTAGTAGGTGCTTCTGTATCACTACTTGTATATAACCCCCATCTATCTTCTGCAGAATTACCACCCCAAATTCTTGTTGCTAAATATGGGTTGTCTATAAAAGGATTTCTATTTCCTTGAGCAGCAAAATTAGAAGTATTTTCATGATAATTATTTCTGGCGATTTCTATATCTGAAACTGGATCTTCTGCATTCCAATTAAGAAATAAATCGATCATGTCATCTGGTGTAAATTCTTTGCTACCAACACCAACAGCAGTTGGTAAACAAACATCTCCGTAACGTAAATACATATACATTATCATTCTTGCAGCATCACCTTTCCATTCATCTCCAGGATACCAAGCAGCTGTATTTGCTCCGCTATTTCCTGCAGAAGTATCTGTAGAAAAATCTGAGTTTCCAGAGCCTCTTCCGTACTTTCTGTTATTTCTTGTAGAGTTACGAGTTCTGTCTGCTGCTCTTAAATGGTGTGCATCTGTAGAAGGACCAGGAACATCTGTATCTAATTGTGGGTTTGCTAAAGATTTAGGAAAAACATGTTCTCTATTCCAAACAAAAGTAGTTCCACCACCAGCGTCTTGTAAGTTTTTATCTCTAGATCTATCATTGGTAATGTCTGTATCAGAACCGTTTTCCCAACCATAAAATAAAACTACATCGCTTGTTAAAGCTGTATTTTCATCAGTAGCTTTTGTAGCATCCCAAACATCGGGTCCACTACTTGTATATTCTAATACTCTAGTATGAGTAGATATAATTTTTGTAGCTAAAGCATCTTTAAGTTGAATACCTGTTAAAGTTAAATCAACATCACTGTAATATGTTTCTTGAGAAAAAGAAACATTGCTAATAGTTAGTACTAATAAAAGTAGTAGTTTTTTTATCATATTATTAATTTAAAAATTAAATAAAATAGTTACTTTCTTTTTCTAGCAATGAAAATTTTTCTTGTAAAAGTATAAATTTTATTTCTTTTCTAAAAGTGCCATATAAAATCCGTCGAAACCAGAAATATGAGCTAACACTTTTTTATCGGATACAAATGTAAAGTCTTTTCCTGCTTCTGATGTTAAGAAAAGATTAACTTGTTCTTGATTTTCTGATGGTAAAATAGAACAAGTAGCATATACCATTTTTCCTCCTGGTTTAACCATTTTAGAATATTGTTGTAAAACATCTTGTTGTACTTTTTTAATATTCTCTACAAATTCTGGTTGTAATTTCCATTTAGAATCTGGGTTTCTACGAATAACACCTAAACCAGAACATGGTGCATCTATAAGAACTCTATCTGCTTTACCGTGTAATTTTTTAATTGGTTTTGTAGAATCTATTACACGCATATCTATATTGTGTGCTTTGTTTCTTTTTGCTCTAACCTTTAATTTACGAAGTTTACTTTCATAAATATCCATAGCAATTATTTGCCCTTTATTTTCCATTAAAGCAGATAAGTGAAGTGTTTTACCACCAGCACCAGCACAAGTATCTATAACTTTCATACCTGGTTTAACATCTAAATAAGCAGCTACAAGTTGCGAAGAAGCGTCTTGAACTTCGAAAAAACCATTATGAAAAGCTTCTGTTTTAAAAACATTTGCTCTTTCTGGTAAAATTAAAGCATCTGGATGATGTGGTACAAATTCTGTAACAACATTTTCTGCATGTAATTTTTTCTGAAGAATTTCTTTTGAAATATTTAAAGTATTGGTTCTTAAAATAACTTTTGCTTGCTCATTTAAGGCAGCTATTTCTTTGGTCCAAATTTCTTCACCTAATTCTTTTAAACACATTTCATCCATCCAATCTGGAATTGATTCTCTGTATTTTCTTGTTCTAGATAATTCAGCAAAACGTCCTTTAATTCTTCTTTCAGGTACATCACCAATTTGATTCCAATCTGGTAACGCTATTCCTCTTAAAATACACCAGACAGAAAATAATCTCCAAATATTATCTCTATCATAAGGCATTTTTACTTCAGCAATTTCAGCATACAATCTGTTCCAACGAACAATGTCGTAAATAGTTTCTGCAACAAATTTTCTATCTCTTGCTCCCCAACGTTTATCTCTTTTTAAAGCTTTTTCAACAGCTTTATCTGCGTAAACGCCTTCATTAAATATATCTCTAATACTGTCTATTACAGCAAAAGTTAAGTTTCTATGTAATCTCATTTTTTTTATTGTGTAGAAGTTTGCAAAGTTACAAATATCTAATTTAGATTCTTGTATTTAATATTAATTATATTTTATTGGTTTTTCTATTAAATGTTAATCATTTTTTATTTTTTTTGATATAAAATAATTCTAACCTTTTTTAATTAATTTTTTTTATTAAATTTATAACCAGTTAGTTATCTGTGTATCTAGCTAAGTGCTTAAATCTTTAAGCATAGATATAAAAGGGAGTAATTCTTAAATTTCTTCTTTAATAAAGAATAAATAAAACTTTATTTAAAGTATTTATTTAATTCTACAATTATTTTCTAAACCCTACAGAAAATAATTTTTGTAATTGTAAAAACAAAGTCATAATTAATTATCTAAAAATATTACACATAGCAAGACCATAAATTATTAAACCCTTTTTGTATAAATAAAATTCAAATTTATTTTAATCTTTAAATCCTCCAATTGATGAAAAATAGAAGAATCAACCGTTTGTATATCCTTTTTTTAATTTTTAGTATTTTTAATATTTATGCTAAAAATAACGGCAAAATAATTAATGTAAGTAAAAAAGGCACTTATTTCTCGCCCTATAATATTTCTAATGCTATTAATTCTTTACCCAAAAATCAAATTATTCCGTTAGTAAATGACGGCGTAAATTTTTCTTCATTAACAGTTAATGGTTCAGAAAACTGTGTTGCCTTTTTAGGTTGTTCAGATGATTGGACAGGTAATGGGGTTAATGTTATAGATGCAGATTTAACTAACAAATCAACCTCTAGTATTTTAGCTTTAGATATTGATGTTTTATCAGTAAGTTATCCTTCAGAAGATATTCCTGCAGGAACTTACACTGGTTTTAGAATTCAATCTAGTTCTTTATTAGGGTTATTAGGTAATATATCTATAAGAACTAGAGATAATAATGGAGATATTGTTGAAACTTACAAACCAAGTGATAACTTATTATCAAATACGCTAGATTTTTCTGGTCCAACAAATATTGGTTTTATAACTACTGCAAACTTTAGAACAGTAGAAATAGTAGTAAGTGGTTTAGTTTCTGTTTCTACATTAGATGTTTATTACCCGTTTATTAAAATTTATGAAGAAAATGGAAATACTTTTTCGTGTAACGAAGTAAGTAGAATTACAAATCCGTCTTATCCTATAGAACTAGATGATGTAGGTGTAACAGGGGTAAATGTTAGTTTATTAGGAGATGTTATTAAAAATCCAGATTTTCTAATAGATGCAGATTTAAATAATTCAGCAATTTTAAACGCAGGTTTAGTTGGTGTAGGTGTTTTAGCAACGTCATATCTTTCCATAAAAAAACAAGCAGATTTTTCAACAGGAAATACAAAACCTTTTTTTAGCAGATACTTATGCTGGTTTTAATATTACATCAGCAAATTTACTAAGTGCAGATGTTTTAAGTAATATTACCATTTCTACGTATTTAAATAATGTTTTACAAGAAGATAATTCTAATTATAATACATCTTTAAATGTACCATTATTAAATTCAGATACACAAAATATAGGGTTTGTAACAACAAAAAACTTTGATGAAATTAGAATTACGGTTAGCCAACCAATAGGATTAGATTTAGGAGAAATTCAGGTTAATTATCCATTAATAAAAAAATACTGTATTCAAGATACACTAGATTGTAATGAGCAAGTTGCCTGGGTAAATTCTAATTTTCCGGTAGAAATTTCTACTGTAAATAATACTGGTTTAATTGCAGCTGGTGGTAAAGTAAATAATGTAGATAACATTATAAACTCAGACACAACAGATTTTGCAGAAATAGATTTAAATGTAGGCGCAATATCTACTCTAGAAATTGGAGTTTATGATGTTTTACAAGAATATACAACACCTAAATTTGTTGGTTTTGAAATTGAAACGACAACTTTATTAGATGTTAATTTATTAAATAATATTTCTTTAATTACTTATTTAAATGGATCACCAACAGGCGATGTTATTAGCGGAACTAATATTTTATTAAGTACACCATTATTGGTTGGTACAAATAGGCAAACTATTGGTATGGTTACTACTAAAGTCTTCGATGAGTTAAGAATTAGGTTTAATACTACTGTTGGTTTAAACCTTGGGGTTATTAAAATTTATAACTCTACAATTAAAAAATTATGCACAAAATCTTTGGCTTGTAGCGAAACTTATTTTCTTAATTCTCCAGAGTTTTCTACATATGTAGATTATAGTAAAACAGGAATAGGAGGTTTAGTTTGCGTAGGTTGTGAAGTAACAAATTCAGATGCAGTGTTGTCTACCTCAAATACAGATTTTGCATCCATAAATATTACTGCAGGTGTTGCAGCTACAGCTAGTTTAGCTGTTAGAGATGCCACCAATGCTTACCCAGAAAATTCTTCTGCAGGCTTTGTAATTAAATCTAATTCTTCTATTGTAGAGTTATCTTTATTTGAAAGTTTAACAATACAAACGTTAGACAAACAGGGTAATGTTTTAGAATCTGCTTCTGGATCTGATTTAATAGATCTAACATTATTATTAAATCTTTTAGGAGGAACACCAAATGGAATTTATAATGTTGGTTTTAAAACAACTCAGAAATATTATGGAATTAAAATTGTAGTAAAAAAACTAGTTGATGTAAACACTAATTTAGATTTAACAGCAAATAATGATTTAGATATTTATGGCGCTTTTGTAGATACAAGAGGAGCTTCTGGAGCTGGTTTTGAGTTTTGTTTAGATACAGACAATGATTCTGTTGTAGATTTAAATGATTTAGACGATGATAATGATGGAATTTTAGATACTGAAGAAAATGGAGGAATAAACCCTATTTTAGATTCTGATGGTGATTCTATTCTAGATTACAAAGATGCTGATACAATTGGTTTTATAGATACCAATTTTGATAATGTAGATGATCGTTTTGATTTTGATTTAGATGGAATAATAGATCAGCATGATACAGATTCAGATGGAGATGGTTGTCCTGATGCTATTGAAGCATTAGGTAACTTTATATTTGAAGATTTAATAAATGATAATTTTGGCACTGTATCAGAAACTGTTGTTAGTGCAAATTTAGGTTTACCTATTTTAAACGGAGTTGTAGTTTTACAAAGTATTACGCCAGAGGTTAAAAATAACATAGATAATTCTTCTTGTTTTATAGATTTATCGGTAAAAAAAATAATAGATAATTCTGTAGTTAAACTTAATGAACCTATTATTTTTAATATCTCGATAACTAATAAAGGTGGTCTAATAGCCAATAATGTAGTTTTAAAAGATGTTTTACCAAATGGACTTACTTATAATGAAGATTTATCTTCAGTACCAGAAAACACTATTTACACACCAGAAACAGGTTTATGGAGTTTCGGTTCTGTAAAGATTAAACAAGGAGAAACTTTTACTTTAAAATTAGCCGCAAACATAACTGTAAAAGGAGAACTTAGAATAAACAAAGCTGAGATTTTCTCATACAATAATCTACAGAATGAATATGATTCTGTTGCGAATTCAGATAATTAATTTAGTAGAATAATTATAGCAGATTTAGTACGAAATCTGTATTTTCGTTATTCATTTATTTTACGTGAATTTAGATTATCCAATTACATATATTAATGGAGTTAGTGTACAGAGAGCAGCTCTTGTATACTCAGAATTAGGTATAAAAACATGTAATGATCTTTTAAATTTTTTCCCCTTTAGATATATTGATAAAACCGCATTTTATGCAATTAAAGACTTACAACCAAGTTCTTCTGAAGTTCAAATAGTTGGTAAAATAACAAGAGTAAAATCTGTAGCTCAAAAAAGAGGAAGTAGGTTAGTGGCAACTTTTCAAGATGCAACTGGTAGTATGGAGCTGGTTTGGTTTAAAGGACAAAAATGGATTAAAGATTCCTTAAAAATTAACGAACCTTATGTGGTTTATGGTAAACTAAACCATTATAACGGTAATTTTAGTATTCCTCATCCAGAATTAGAATTAGTAACAGAATATAAGAAAAAGTTGCAAACCAAAATGCAGCCTGTTTATCCTTCAACAGAAAAACTAACAAATTCTGGTATTTCTAATAAGTTAATGCGAACTTATGTTCAGAATACATTGCAACAGTTTTTTGAAACTATTACAGAGAGTTTGTCTAAAGAAATTATAGAAGATTTTAACTTAATGTCTAAAAGAGATGCTTTGTTAAATGCTCATTTTCCTAAAAATCAGGAAAATTTAGCAAAAGCACAATATAGATTAAAGTTTGAAGAATTATTTTTTATTCAATTACAATTATTAAGGAAGAAACTCATCAACAAAACAAAAATTAAAGGGTTTGTTTTTGAAAATGTTGGTGCAATTTTTAATGAATTTTATTCAGAAAAACTTCCTTTCGATTTAACAAATGCACAAAAAAGAGTACTGAAAGAAATTAGAAGAGATGTTGCTTCTGGCGCCCACATGAATAGACTTTTACAAGGAGATGTTGGTTCTGGAAAAACAATTGTAGCCATTTTATCTATGCTTTTGGCTATAGATAATGGTTTTCAAGCAACAATTATGGCGCCAACAGAAATATTAGCAAATCAGCATTTTACTGCAGTATCAGAGCTTTTAGAAGGTATGAATATTAATGTAGATATTTTAACCGGTTCTGTAAAAACTAAAAAACGTAGAGAAATTCATCAAAATTTAGAAGATGGCACTTTGCACATTCTTGTTGGTACACATGCTTTATTAGAAGATAAAGTACAGTTTAAAAATTTAGGAATTGCAATAATAGATGAACAACATAGATTTGGTGTTAAACAAAGAGCTAAATTATGGACTAAAAATGAACTTCCTCCTCATATTTTGGTAATGACTGCAACACCTATACCTAGAACTTTGGCAATGTCAGTTTATGGAGATTTAGATATTTCTGTAATTGATGAATTGCCTCCAGGTAGAAAAGAAGTGAAAACAGTACATAGATTTGATAGTAACAGATTGTCTGTTTTTAAATTTATGAAAGACGAAATAGATAAAGGAAGGCAGGTTTATTTAGTATATCCATTAATAGAGGAATCTGAAGCAATGGATTATAAAGATTTAATGGATGGTTATGAAAGTGTTGCAAGAGAATTTCCATTACCAAAATATCAAATAAGTATTGTTCATGGTAAAATGAAACCTGCAGATAAAGATTTCGAGATGCAGCGTTTTGTAAAAGGAGAAACACAAATTATGGTTGCAACAACTGTTATAGAAGTTGGTGTAAATGTACCTAATGCAAGTGTTATGATAATTGAAAGTTCTGAACGTTTTGGGCTTTCTCAATTACACCAATTAAGAGGAAGAGTTGGGCGAGGAGCAGACCAAAGTTATTGTATACTTTTATCTAGTTATAAGTTATCTGCAGAAGCAAAAACACGTTTACAAACCATGGTAGAAACTACAGATGGTTTTAAAATTGCAGAGGTAGACTTAAAACTACGTGGTCCAGGAAATATTATGGGAACACAACAAAGTGGTGTTTTAAATCTTAAAATTGCAGATGTAGTTAAAGATTCTAAAATTTTGGTTGCTGCAAGAAATACAGCTATTTCAATTTTACAAGAAGATAGTAGTTTAGCCAGCCCCGAAAACTTACCTATAAAAAACGCATATATAAAAATGACCAAATCATCTAAGATTTGGTCAAATATAAGTTAATATTTTTTTTGTCTTTTTTATGGAGTAGAAGCAACTACTGCACCTAATGTATATAGCTGTTCTAAAGTAGGAGAAGCACTACCACCTTCATTTTCTAATGTAATACCAAATGCCTCAGATTCGTTTGCATTTTCTATAGTAAAAATCTTATTAGCATCTGCTGTAAAAGTGTCTATTGTACCTAAACTTGTAGGTGTTAAAGGACTCATTTTTAAAGACCATACTTGGTAAACTTTCCCTTTTGGTGGTTCTGGTAAACCTTTAGCATCTAAATAGATACTTTTTGTTTTCTTATCCCAATATACCTTTGCGTAAGAATTAGGCGAAACAGCTTGTCCTGCTAAAGGAATAGAAATAATGTCTTTATCTCTAAAAACAGTAATAAGTTTTTCTGCTTCAGCTAAACTATTAGAAGCATTTTCTATCTGTTTTTCTAATTGTTGTTTTTCTGATGCAACTTGTTCTTTTAATTTACTGTTTTGTGATACAGACCAAATTAATGTACTTCCTAAAAGTATAGTTGCTGCCCAACCAGTAAACTGTAACCAGTTTGTTTTTGGTTTAGATATAGCTATTACTTTGGTTTCTTTATTTGTTATTTCTTCTTTTATGTTTGTAAATGAGTAAGAAGAATCTTTCTTAGCAGCAGCAGTAAGTTTTACAATAGCATTTTCTATTGATAAAACTTCTGTTAACAATTCAGGATTTTTTTGAATTGTAAGATACACCTCTTCATTCTCTTTTTCAGAGAGTGAACCAGCTATGTACAGTTCTAAAATTCCAGATTCTATGTATTTTTTTATATCCATTTGTTAAACTCCAACCATTGTTCTTAATTCAGAAATACAATTTCTATTTCGTGTTTTTATTGTACCAAGTGGTATATCTAATTCTTCTGAGGCTTCTTTTTGAGTGTAGCCTTTAAAAAATAACAACTCTATTACAGATTTACATTTATCGCCAAGTTTTTTTACAAACTCATTAATACCTATTGCATCTGTAGAATTATCTAGATTATCACTTGTTTCTAATATATCTACGAAAAAATCTGAGTTAAGGTTTTGTTTAGACTGTTTAAATTTTTTAGAACGAGTATAATCTATAGCTGCATTTCTAGCTATATTAAGAATCCACGTAAAGAAACGGCCTTTTTTTGATGAATAAGAATCAGACTTATTCCAAGCTTTTATAAAAACGTCTTGCGTAATTTCTTGGGCAACATCATCATTTTTAACAATTTTATTTACAACACCAGATATACTATTACAATACATATTGTAAAGTTTTTCATAAGCTTTTACGTCTTTCTGTTGAAATTGTAAGATTAATTGTTCTAGTTTATCCATATTTACTGCTAAAATATAATTTTAATATTCAAATTATGGGATTATTTATTTTTCTTTTCTAAAATTAAATATGAATTTTCAGAAATAATAATTTGTTTATAAAATTCTTTCAAAGAGTAGTACTCTTCATTAGAATAAATTCTTTTATCTATGCTAAATCTAGTAAAAATTTTAATTAAGTTATTTTCTATTTCAGATTTTAAAATAAACATACCTCCTTTATTTGGAAGAGAAATAGCTGTGTTCTTTGGTAATTGAGATATTTTGTAACCTTCTGGGATGTTAATGCTTATACTGTAATTTCTTTTATAGGGGTGAGCAAAATCTACAGGATAAAACCTTTCTTTAAGTTTAAAAGGATTGTTTTTTATTCTGTCAAAAAGAAATGGATTTATTCGAGTTTTATTTCCCAAACTCTCATTCATATTTATTTTGACTTTAAAAATCTCTTGTATCGATTTTTCAATATTATTTTCTGATAATACTTTATAATCTTCCACTTCTAAATCGATATTCTTAGCTTCAAATTCTTCTAAGTAGCTTTCTTCACTTAATAAAGCTAGCTTTTCTCTGTGTTTAGATGCAAAATAGCCACTTCTTGCTATTCTTAAATTTCCAGAAAATTCTCCTTCATTATTTAGAGTTAATTGTGCATGAATATTTTTTATGGTTCTTTGAATTGGTTTTAACTTAACCCAATTTCCTTCTTCTTCAAAACTAATTACTCTAGCTTCCCCATTTAGAGTTCTAACGGGTACTTGGCCAAAAGGTGAAAACTTATCTGTGGCATCTAAATAATAATCTAATCCATCAATATTAATTTTTACAATAACGTAATTATAATCATAAATTATTGGATATAATTTTGTTGGTACACCGTTGTTTCTAGTAGACAAAACTACTAAGTTTGCTTCTAAATCTAATGCTCTTAAACTATTGTAAAGTGATAGATTAATTTCACCAACATTACCAGTAGTTTCTGCAAAAGCTTTTTTAACCTTTACATCTTCATTTGTCCAGTTTTTCTTGTTCCAGGTATAATGGTTCTGAATAAAAGTATATATTTTTTTTGCTTTATCTAAAGCTTTAGTAGTATTTAAAATGCTATCTGGAATTCTATTTCTAAAAAAACTTTTTTTAGATGTTTGGTTATTAAAAAACTGAGTCTTTAGTTTTTTATCTGCTTCTTCCCAAGTGGTTGTATATCTGTTTTTATCTCCTCTAGGAGTTGTGTAAGATTCTAAATCAAAAGAAATTCTAGAAATATAATTTTTTTTGCTTAGCATGTACTTTTCTTCCTTAAAAGCAGGTACATTGTCCATTCCGTAAGAATAAATTATACAAGAACCTTCACCAGCACCATCTATAAACACACATTTTTTATCTATTGATGGATTGTCTTTATCTAGTTTTAAAAAACCAATTAACCTTACATTGTATTTATAGTTACCTAAAATAGCTGCGTCTAATTCACTTTTTATTTTTGGTATTTCAGATTGAAAGCTCCAGTCATCTAAACCTAAATATGGAGACAAAATGCTGTATTTATATTCTATAACACTGCCTTCATTTATATTTGATAACGTAAATTTCTTAACAGTCCAATTTTTACCTTCTTTTGTAGTAAATACATCTCTTGGTAAAAGATGGTTTTTTACCATTCTACTTCCAGATATATTATATGTAATAGCTTCTAAATCTAAAATTCTTTTATTCTTATAAAGATTTAAAGTTACTGTAGATAAGTCAAACGCAGATTTGTCTAAGATTTTTATTCTATAATAATAATCTGTTCTAGTATCATAGTCGTTTGTGGGGTCTAAGTAAATATTGGCATGTTCATATAAAACTACTGCAGCAGCAGTAGAATCTTTATCATAAACCGTCATTTTTAATTCCTCTAAAGTGGTTTGTCCCATTTTAGAAGATTTCTTTTTCTGAGCAATAAGAGTAGAGGTAAATAAAATAAAAGGTAGTAGTAATAATGCTTTTCTCATACTATAATCTAACAATTTTTTGAACTTTATTTTTATTTAGGTAATCTTTTACAATTGCCTTTGCTAAAGATTTATCTTTTATAGGAGTTAGAATAGATTTAAGTATTTCTAATTTATTTTCCTGAAAAGCTAAAGTTGTATATCCATAACCAATTACTTCTTTCTTTTCTATAAGAATTACGGCATGTTCTTCAATTTCTCTTCCTTTATCAAATATTATAAAGTCTTCATTATTAAAATCTTGTAAAAAAGGTTTTCTCTTTTTTTGAAAATTATATTTTGGTGTTAAAGTTTCTAATTCTATATAATATTTTAAACGAGTAAATAAGTCATTTCCTGTTTTTTCGAAGGAAATAGAACTTGCTCTGTCTTGTATTTTTGTAGCTCTTTTTGTTTGTTTTAAGAACAGTTTATTTACTTCAGATTTTACATTTTTTCCTCGTCCTAGATAAATTACTCTACCCTCAGAATCATGAATATAAAACAAGCCTAAATCTTTTGGAACAGCATCTAATAATTTTTGAAGTCTTTCTTTTTCAACTCTTCTATCATGATATTTTACAGAGCTTTGTATAATTGTTTTATCTAAATCTTTTTCTAACAACAATTTAAATAATTGTACTGTTGCCAAAGCATCACCAGATGCTCTATGTCTATCTGTCATTGGAATTCCCAATGCTTTTGTAAGTTTTCCTAAACTATAAGATGGTTGGTCTAAAATTAATTTCTGACTTAATTCTACTGTACAAAGTGTATTTCTATTAAAATCGTAACCTAATCTATCAAATTCTGTGCTTAGAATTCTATAATCGAAAGAAGAGTTATGGGCTACTAATGTGCAATCTTTGGTAATTTCTATAATTCTTTTAGCTACTTCGTAAAATTTTGGTGCATTCACCAACATTTTATTGTTAATTCCTGTTAGTTGAACTACAAATTTTTGAATTTCTTTTTCAGGATTTATTAAGCTAATAAATTGGTCTACAATAGTATGTCCGTCAAATTTATAGATGGCTATTTCTGTAATGCCTTCTTCATTAAATTTTCCTCCAGTGGTTTCAATATCTAATATTACGTACAAATTCTTTTTCTTTATTTGGAAATTTACTAATTATAATTTCGATTACCAAATATAGAACTTCCTACTCTAATCATAGAACTACCATTTTGTATTGCTAATTTGTAATCTCCACTCATTCCCATAGAAAGAACGCTTAGTTTACAATTAGCAGTAACCGTATTTTTTTTATGTTTATCAAAAAAGTTTTTTAGTAATAAAAATTCTTCTTTTAATTGTTCTTGGTCTTCTGTAAATGTTGCCATTCCCATAAAACCAACAATTTTTATGTTTTCTAAATCGTTTAGTTCTGTAGACTCTAGAATTGTTTCTATTTCATTAAAAGACAAACCAAATTTAGTGTCTTCTTTAGCAATTCTTGCTTGTAACAAACAATTGATAACTCTGTTGTGTTTTTTTGCTTGCTTATTAATTTCTTTTAAAGTCTTAAACTTGTCTACACCATGAATTAAATCTACAAAATGAGCCATATATTTTACCTTATTGCTCTGTAAATGTCCTATCATGTGCCATTTAATGTCTTTTGGTAAAGCATCAAATTTATCTACCATTTCTTGAATCTTATTTTCACCAAAAATACGCTGACCAGCATCATATGCTTCTTGCAAATCTGCTATAGGTTTGGTTTTAGAAACGGCAACTAAAGTTACATTTTCTGGCAAACTAGCTTTTATATCTTGTAAGTTTTTTGTTATCATATTAAAATTCGTAAATAGTTAGAGCACTTCTTAGTTTAGGTTCTATATAAGTTGTTTTTGGTGGCATTAATAAATCTGCATCTACAATTTCTTTTAATTCAGAAATTGTTGTTGGCATCATACCAAAAGAAACTTTAAATTCGCCAGAATCTACTTTTGTTTTTAATTCTAAGCTATCAGATTTATCTTGAGAATAAACAATCTTAGAATCGTTTCTAATATCTTCTATTCCTAAAATGGGTTTTAAAACTGTAGTATATAAAATTTGAGCATCTAATTTACTTAAAGCATCTGTAAAATTATAGAGTGATTTTCTTAAATATAAAGCATAAAACTCACCATTTAAATACATGCTAAAATGATGTTTTTCTTTAGGTTTGTATAGCTCTTGATTTCTGTTTTCTATTCTAAAAACAGTATCTAGTTCTATTAAAAACTCTTGCGCAGTTAAGCCATTTAAGTCTTTTATAAATCTATTAAATTCATAAATACTTAATTGACTTTCGGGTAACAAATAACTCATAAAAAAGTTATAATCTTCTTCTCCTGTATGGTTTAGGTTTTCTTTAGCTAACCTATCTGCTAATAAACAAGAAGAAGTAGATCTATGGTGGCCATCTGCTATATATAAAGTATCTATTTCTTTAAAAGCAGTTGTTACTTTTTCAATATCATCTTCATTATTTACAACCCAAAGAAAGTGAGATTCTTTGTCTGTTGTAGAAAACTCATATTCTGCTCTTTCTGCGCTATATTTTTTAATTATTGAAGAAATTACATCATTATCTGGGTATGTTAATAATACTGGTTCTGCATTAAAACCAGTATTTTTAAGATAGTTTTCAAATAAAACCTCTCTTTCTTTTAATGTTCCTTCGTGTTTTTTAATTACATTATTGTGATAATCTTTTACAGAAGTTGCAGAAATTATTCCGCAGAAAGAGTTTGTTGGTGTTATTTTCTTATAAATGTAAAACGCAGGTACTTTGTCTTGCGTAAAAATTTCATCTTCTTTAAACTCTAAATAACGATTATGTACCAATTTAAAGCGTAACTCGCCACTAACATCTTGTTTATGATATTTATAACCAGGGTTAATTACGTGTAAAAAAGTAAAAGGATTAAATGCTAATTTAGAATTTAACATTTCTGGAGAATAGATTTCGTATGATTTAGAAGAAACCATAGCTACCTTATCTCTTGTTGCTCTTACTGCTTTAAAAGGTTTTACAATTGCCATATTTTAGCTTAAAAGCTTAATAATTTGTTGCGCTAATTCTGTACCAATTCTTTCTTGAGATTCTTGTGTACTACCACCAATATGAGGAGTTAAAGAAATTTCTGGATTCATTAATAACTGTACAGCAGGTGTTGGTTCTGTTTCATAAACATCTAAACCAGCAAACATAATTTTACCACTTTCTATAGCTTTTACTAAGTCTACTTCGTGTAAAATTCCTCCTTTTGCAGTATTTATAATACCTACACCATCTTTCATTTTTTCAATTTCGGTAGAAGAAATAATATAATCTTCTTGCGGAGTAACGTGTAAAGAAATAAAGTCTGCTTCTTTTAAAACTTCTTCTTTGGTAACAGTATCTATACTAATAGTAATTTTTTGTCCGTTAAAGAATTCTATTGCAATAGGAGCAGAAGCTACAACACTATCTGTAGCAACTATTTTCATTCCAATTCCTAAACCAATTTTAGCAACTTCTTGTCCTACTTTACCAAAGCCAATAATTCCTAATGTTTTTCCACGTAACTCTATACCTTGAGAATATGCTTTCTTTAATTCTTTAAAGCGAGAATCTCCTTCTAAAGGCATTTCTCTGTTAGAAGAATGTAAAAAACGAGCCATTCCAAATAAATGTGCAAAAACCAATTCTGCAACAGAGCTAGAAGAAGCTGCAGGTGTATTTATTACATGCAAACCTTGGTCTTCTGCATAATCTACATCTACATTATCTGTTTCTACGCCACTACAACCAATTAATTTTATACTTGGGCAAGCGTCTATTAATTCTTGTCTAACTTGCGTAGAATTTTTCACTAAAATAACATCAATATTATTTTCATTGATATAGTTTTCTAACTGGTTTTGTGCAACCTTTGTTGTAATTACTTCAAATCCTCCTTTTTCTAAAGCGTCAATTCCGCTTTTAGAAATTCCATCATTTGCTAATACTTTCATCATTTATTCAAACATTCAAAAATTGAAATATTTAAAAACTATTAAATTTTTAAAATTTCAAATTATTATATATTAATTTTTCTTTCTAATTCTTGCATTACATCTACTAAAACTTGTACACTGTATAATGGTAATGCATTGTACATGCTTGCTCTGTAACCACCCACACTTCTGTGTCCGTTTAAGCCATTAATTCCTGCTTCTTTCCACAATTTATCAAACGTTTCTGTCAAAGAATTATCTTTTAACGTAAAAGTAGCATTCATTATACTTCTATCTTCTTTTGCTACTATTCCTTCAAAAAGCGAATTTCTATCAATTTCAGCATATAAAAGTGCTGCTTTTTTATTGTTTACTTCTTCAATAAATTTAATTCCTCCTAAATCTTTTAACCATTGTAATGTTAACATAGAAACATAAACAGCAAAAACAGAAGGTGTATTAAACATGCTGTCTTTATCTATATGAATTTGATAATTTAACATTGAAGGAATATGTCTTTCTACTTTTCCTAAGATTTCTTCTTTAATAATAACTAAAGTTGCACCTGCAGGACCCATATTTTTTTGTGCACCAGCATAAATTAAATCGAATTTTTCAAAATCTAACTGACGAGAAAAAATATCTGAACTCATGTCACAAACAAAAGGAACATCCGTTTCTGGAAAATCTTTCATTTGTGTACCTGCAACTGTATTATTGCTTGTACAATGAAAATAATCTGCATCTGCAGGAATAGTATATCCTTTAGGAATAAAGTTGAATCCTTTTTCTTTAGAAGAACCAACTTCTACAACTTCACCAAAAGCTTTTGCTTCTTTTATTGCCTTGTCTGCCCAAGTACCTGTATTTAAATACGCTGCTTTTTTATTTAATAAATTATAAGCAACCATTAAAAACTCTAAACTTGCACCACCTTGCAAAAACAAAGCCTTGTAGCCTTTATTTTCTAAACCTAATAACTCTAAAGCCAACGATCTTGCTTTTTCTATAACGTTTACAAAAGAGGCACTTCTATGAGAAATTTCTATTAAAGATAAATCGTCATTATTAAAATTAACAATGGCTTCAGAAGCTTTTTCTAAAACTTCTTGAGGCAAAATACAAGGACCTGCACTAAAGTTGTGTTTTTTCATTTTATAGTTAGTTGTTGTGTTGTTCTATATTTTCGATAAAAATTCTAGCGTATTAATTCCATCTGCATAATCCCATAATTGCGGATTTTGAGTTTCACCAAAAGCAATTTCGTTTTCTATAAAGTCTTTAGCAACAATACACTGAATTTTTTCTTTATCTTGATGTAACTTTATTTTTAAGTCGATTTCATTATCATAATATTCATAAAAAATAGTTGCAATAGGAGACGCATAACTTTCATCTTCTTTTATCATTAAAAAACCATTTTCTAACAAATCGAACAAACTCATTAAGTAAACAGCCTTATTATAATCGTAATTATTGGCATATTTTGCATTGTTTATAATGTCTTTTTTTATAAACATTCCGTTAAAGAAGTTATTAAAATCGTAGTTTTTTGGAACATATAATTTTGAAACAGATCTACAACCTAAACCAAAATACGTAAAAACATCATCAGACAATTTTTGTAAATCTTCTTCAGTTTCATTACCCGTAATAACAGCAACAGAATTTCTACTTTTTCTAATAATATTTGGTTTGTCTTTAAAATAATATTCAAAATAACGTGCAGTATTATCGCTACCTGTAGCAATAACTGCATCAAAATTTTCTAGCTTTTGTTCTGTAAAAGAGATGTTTTCTTTAAAACTTGCATCTACATACTCTAAATATTTTGCTAAAAAAGGTAATAAATGTTTGTCGTTAGAAGATTGTTTAACTAAAACTGCATGACCAGAAATTAAAACCGATAAAAAATCGTGAAAACCAACCAAAGGAATGTTTCCTGCCATAACAATTGCTACAGTTTTTGATGATTTATCGCTCAAATCATTTTTAAAAATCCAATTATCTAAGTTGCTTTTTGTTAGTGCTTTAGACCAGTTTTCTAAAGAAAGTAATATATTATCTTTGGTAAACCAAGAGTTCTTTTCTTGTGCTATTTTTATTTGATGTTTAAAGCCATCAAAAAATAAATCGTTATGTTCTATTCCTTCAATTTTCTCTATTTTTTCCTGAGAAAACTGACTTAAAAACGTTCCTAATTTTACAAAAGCAGAAATTCTATTTTGAATACTATCCATTTATTTTGGTTCTAACTAATTTTGGCGTTATTTTTGCAATTGCAAAGGTACAAAACAGAAAAGAAAATTATGGCAATTATAATAACAGATGAATGTATAAATTGTGGGGCATGTGAACCAGAATGTCCAAACACTGCAATTTATGAAGGTGCAGACGATTGGAAATATTCAGACGGAACAGATTTAGAAGGAAATGCAGTATTACCAAATGGTAAATCTGTAAATGCAGACGAAGATCAAGAACCAATTTCTGATGAAGTATATTACATTGTTGCAGATAAATGTACAGAATGTAAAGGTTTTCATGAAGAGCCACAATGTGCTGCAGTTTGTCCTGTAGATTGTTGTGTGCCAGATGATGATAATGTAGAAACAGAAGAAGAATTGTTAGCAAAACAGAAGTTTTTGCATAACGATTAATTTTTTTTATTAAAGTATAAATAAAAATCCCGAGCTTTAAAACTCGGGATTTTTTTATTCATATTTTTTTAAATATGCTGCTATTAATTTTCTGTTATTCCAATTAGAAGCAAGATATTTTTTATAAGAAATGTATTGTTTTTTTTTCTTAAAATCTTCTTTTTTTAAGGTAATAACAGTTTCTTCAGGAATATAAGATGTGTTGTTTAACAAAGTTTCTGTTGTTTCATTTAGAATTACTTCAACTTTAATATTAAATTTTACTTTCTCTTTTTCTTTAGAATTTTCAATAAATTTTATGGGCCTATTTATGTAGGCGTAATTTTTAATTATTTGTTTGTAGTAAGATGTATATATTTTACCAAATTTGTCTTTTTCATAGAAAAGGGTAGTGGCGTTCTCGTTTTCTGAATATTTAATACCTAATAACCATTTTAAATTTACATGCTCTCCGCGTTTTCCTTTAGCGTATTTGTAAATTAATTTCTTCACAGTAAAATCATAAGGATCTATATATACTTTTCCGGTATATTTTGCTTTAGATTTTCTAGGTTTAAAAGAAATAACATACATTTTTAAACCATTTACAGTTTCATTTTTTTCTAAAGATTGATTGTAATATTTTACATTTAAAAAGTTAGTTTCATTATTGTTCTTAAAAAACGAGCCTTTATTTTCTGTGGCTCTTTTGTTGTTAGCTATTCTAAATTCGCCAAAAGAATTGTTGTTATTTAAGGAATCTGTTTTTTTAGAAACTTCTTTAAAAGACAATGAATCTTCTACTTTAAAAAGTCCGGTTTTAACTTTATAAGTTTTATCGTTTTTTAAATGTTTTAGAATTATATTTTGAATTTTATCTTGAATATTATTTATGGTTACACCGTTTCCAATATCTTTTTTTCTGTAACCAACAATCTCATTTACCTTTATAATGGCAACATTTTTAGCTGTTTTTTTTGATTTAATTTTTTTTGAAGAAACATTACCATTAAATTCTTTAGAGAATTCTGGGTTGGTTTCTTTTAAACTATTAGAAAAATTCTCGAATTCTATTTGTGCTAATTTTCTTTTTTTTCTACTTAAAAGAGAACTAGATTCTAAATCTAGCTCTAGTTTTTTAAAATCCATTTTTTGGTTTTCAAAAACATAAATATCTTGCTTTACAGCAGTAGAAATATAGTTTTTTTTCATACTATCTACTGTTTTCTGAATCAAGTTTTCTAAAGAAATTTTAGCAATTTTTAGCTCAATTTCATCTAATTGATTTATAGTTTCGCTTAAATAAATATTAAAATTTATTTTTCTTAAACCATTAATTGTAAGTGTTTTGGTTTTGTAACCTAAAAAAGAAAAGGTAATTGTTTTTACATTTTTTAAATCTAATTTAAAGTTTCCTAACTTATTAGAAGTTGTACCTGTATTTATATTTGTAGCAATAGCAACCTTTTCTATAGGTTTTTTTGTTTCTAAAGAGAATATCTTACCCGAAATTATTTGTGCTTTACTGGCAAAACATCCGAAGAAAAATAAATAAATTATAAGTAGTTTTTTAAACATAGATTTTAATTTTTTAGAAAAGTAACCTTATTTTTTATTCCTTAATAAAAAGACATTTAAGTTTAACAAAGTATTATATTTGCATTCTCAAAATTTTATGAAAGATTAACTGAAATTAAGTTAAATCTTTTTGTTTTTTAAATTTATTAGACATGAAAGCTGGAATTGTAGGATTACCAAACGTAGGAAAATCAACTTTATTTAACTGTTTATCTAACGCAAAAGCGCAAAGTGCTAACTTTCCTTTTTGTACAATAGAGCCAAATTTGGGTGTTGTAAATGTACCAGATACACGTTTAGAAAAATTAGAAGAATTAGTAGTTCCAGAAAGAGTGCAACCTGCAACTGTAGAAATTGTAGATATTGCTGGTTTGGTAAAAGGAGCAAGTAAAGGAGAAGGTTTAGGAAATCAGTTTTTAGCAAATATTCGTGAAACAGATGCACTTTTGCATGTAGTACGTTGTTTTGATAATGACAATATTATTCATGTAGATAGTTCTATAGACCCTGTTAGAGATAAAGAAACTATTGATATTGAATTACAATTAAAAGATTTAGAAGCTGTAGAAAAACGTTTAGAACGTGTAAAAAGAACAGCCAAAACTGGTAATAAAGAAGCGCAAGCAGAATTAGTAGTTTTACTAAGAATAGAAGAAACTTTATTAAAAGGAGTTTCTGTTAGAGCTTTAGAGTTTTCAGAAAAAGAAATGGAATTTGTGCAACCGTTACAATTTATTACTTTAAAACCAGTATTATATGTTTGTAATGTAGATGAAGGTTCTGCTGTTTCTGGAAATGCATATGTAGAAAAAATTAGAGAAGCTGTAAAAGACGAAAATGCAGAGGTTATTGTTTTGGCAGTTGGTACTGAAGCAGATATTACAGAGTTAGATGATTACGAAGAAAGACAAATGTTTTTAGCAGATATTGGCTTGGAAGAAGCTGGTGTTTCTAGATTAGTTCGTTCTGCTTATAAATTATTAAACTTACAAACTTATTTTACAGCAGGTGTAAAAGAAGTAAGAGCTTGGACAATTCCTATTGGTTCTACTGCGCCACAAGCAGCAGGTGTAATACATACAGATTTTGAAAAAGGTTTTATTAGAGCAGAAACTATTGCTTATGAAGACTTTGTTACTTATGGTTCTGAAGCAAAAGTAAAAGAAGCTGGTAAGATGAAAGTAGAAGGTAAAGAATATATTGTTAAAGATGGAGATGTAATGCATTTTAGATTTAACGTATAAGTTTTACTTACATAAAATAAGTACTTTATATACTGTATAAAGTTCAAAACAAAAAAAAGAGCAATTTAATTGCTCTTTTTTTTGTTTTGAAAAACCTTAAAGTAATTTTAATCGTATGTATTTAAGTAAATACAATTAACCAATAAAGAATTTATTTATATTAAAATTAACATTTGTTATTTTATTAACATTTGTTTATGATATTTCAATTAATTTTGTGCCCTTAAAATATTTTCTCTTAGGAAAGTAAATGTTTTATAGAGATAAATTAGTGTGATAACTTAATATTTAAAGTTACAATTTTTTTATAAAAAATTGTGTTTCAAGTTTAAAAGTATAACAACTATAAAATCAACGTTAAATGTGTAAAATTTATTGTTTTGCACTTAATAATTTTTTTTAAAAATATGTATAATTATTTTAAAAAAGCGATATTGTTTGGGGGAATAATGCGTTTTAATAAAATTACCTTCACTTTATTTATTTTATTTTCAATTAATACTTTTTCACAGTCAATTAATGACAAAGATGGTGATGGTGTTGTAAATTCTGTCGATTTAGATGATGACAATGATGGTATTCTAGATTACATAGAAGATGCTAAATGTGCCGTTTTTTATGAAACTTTTGGTACTGGGTCTTATCCTGGTAACGAATTACCTGCTGGTTATACCACTTATAATTATAGAGGTAATATAGCAGAATTTGCAGGTTTCCCCAATGCTCTAAACGACGGAGATTACGCTATTTCTAATTTAATAAATCAACCAGAAGGAAGTTGGCAACCAAATGTAGGAGATCACACAACAGGTGCTGGTTATATGATGGTTGTTAATGCTAATTTTTCAAAAGGAGATTTTTACAATAGAGCTATTGCTGTTTCTAAAAACTCTACATATAATTTTTCTGCATGGTTAATAAACGCAAATAGTATTACAAATGAATCTTATTGTAATAATAATGAAGGAGGTTTAATTTTAGCAAATGTAAAATATGAAATCAGAGATTTAGATAATTCTGGTAATGTAATAGCAACTTTTGAAACAGGAGATATTCCGAGAAATGGTAAATGGGAGAATTATAATTTCGAATTCAATTCGGGTAATTCTACAAATATCGAAGTAGTACTTATAAATAACCAAGTAGGTGGTTGTGGTAACGACTTAGCTTTAGACGACATTTCTCTAACATTAATATCTTCTCCATTTGGTCCTGTACCATGTGATTTTGATGGAGATGGTATACCAAATAGTCAAGATTTAGATTCAGACAATGATGGTATTTATGACATTATAGAAGCAGGTGGTGTAGATGTTAATAATGATGGTCTTGTAGATAGTAATTCAGATTTAGACAACGATGGTTTACTTGATGTTTACGATGAATCTTGTGTAGAACAAAGCTCTACAACAACTGGTTTTGCAAATGGTGTATCAGCATCACGTTTTTTTAATAATACCAATAATGTTGTTGGAGATCCAGGAAACACTTTTGCATCGGGACCAAATGGATGGCCTGGTGATAATCCATTTTTTATTGTTTTAGATTTTCCAGAAACTTTAACAAACGGTACTCAAGTAACAATTTATTTAGCTCAAACTGCTCCAGATAGTAATAATGAAGTAAGATTTAGACAATCAGATGCAGCAGGTGTTTCACCTCCAGATTCTAATTATCAAAATAATCTGTTAAATGGGAGTGCACGTGTAGGATATACTTACACTATTAAAGGAAATACAGATTATATTAAAGTGCAAACATATGCTTACAATATGGTAGTATATGGTGCAGAATATACAAAAACAACTAATTCTACCGTAGATTGTTCAGG
>CAXBIR010000044.1:0-25515 GCA_963975825.1 uncultured Polaribacter sp. | reverse complement strand
TTAGAAACATCGTCTGAAGGAATTGGCAAACCATTCATAGTTGTAGACAAATATCTGTCTCCTAAACCTCTTATGTATATTTTACCCGTTCCTTCACTTTTTGTAACTCCAGATATTTTAGTTGTTGCATTAGCTGCATTAGAAACTCCAATTTTTGCTAAAGTTTGTGCACCAATACTTTCTTTAATAACTGTTGCTTTCTTTTGCTCTAATAAAAGAGCACTTGCAGACTCTTTACTTGTAGAAGATTTTATTACAATTTCATCTAAACCAACACCTTCTTCAGCAGACATTAATTGGTTTATTGTTACTGTTTCCCCTTCTTTAATTGTAAATGTTTTTTCTACGGTTTTATATCCTAAAAAACTAAAAGATACTACATGTGTACCTGCAACTATTTTAAAAGAATAATTACCATCAAAATCTGTAGTTGTACCAACAGTTGTACCTTTAATAAATACATTTGCGAATGGCAAAGGCTCGTTATTAGTTTCTTTATCAGTTAATAAACCTTTTAAAGTACCTTTCTCTTGCCCTATTAATACTTGGCTTAATGCTATAAGAGCAATAAATAAAATTTTCTTCATTTTGTATGTTATTTACTTTGGCAAAAGTCCGTTAGATTTGTAAAGTCTATGTTAGTTGTAAATTATGGTTGCGTTATTAGCGCGTTAAGACAATGTTAACTACCTGTGCTTGAATGTTAATTTAACATTTTAAATAAATTATTTTTTTTAAAATTAAAAACATTATTTTTGACGAATTCTAAAATGAATTTCATAACATTAAGATAACGTAGTCAACCGGTTGAGTAATTAACTTTGCTGCTTAAAATTTTTAAATATAAAATGGGAGATCCATATATTTTAATGCTTGTTGCTTTAGCTGTTTTAGCTATTGTAGATTTAGTTGTTGGTGTAAGTAATGATGCTGTGAATTTCTTGAATTCTGCCATTGGTTCTAAAGCAATATCAGTAAGAAACATAATGATAATTGCTAGTGTTGGTGTCTTCTTTGGGGCTGTAACATCTAGTGGAATGATGGAGGTTGCTAGAAAAGGTATTTTTAACCCTGGCATGTTTGTTTTTCAAGATGTTATGTACATCTTTATGGCAGTAATGATTACAGATATTTTACTTTTAGATATCTTTAATTCTTTAGGAATGCCAACATCTACAACAGTTTCTATTGTTTTCGAACTTTTAGGTTCTGCTGTTGTAATTGCTCTTATTAAAATAGCAAATAACGATTCTGAAAATATTACCGCAATTTGGAACTATATTAACTATAACACTGCCACTGAAATAGTCTTAGGTATATTGCTCTCTGTAGTTGTTGCTTTTTCGGTTGGTGCTATTGTACAATACTTTTCTAGACTTATATATTCTTTTAATTTTGAAAGTAGACCTAAATATATTAATGCATTATTTGGTGGTTTTGCAATTACATCTATAACTTACTTTATTATAATTAAAGGTTTAAAAGGAACTGATTTTTATAGTAGTATTTCTGGACTTTTAGAAGGAAATACTTTTCAAATTATTGCTATTAGCTTTGTCGTTTGGACACTAATTTCTGGTTTATTAATGCGCTTTTTAAAAGTAAATATACTAGTTCTAATAATTGGTGTTGGTACTTTTTCTTTAGCAATGGCATTTGCTGGTAATGATTTAGTTAATTTTATTGGAGTACCAATTGCTGCTTTAAATTCTTATGAAGCTTGGAGCGCTTCTGGTATAGATCCTCAGTTATTTTCTATGGGAAGTTTAGCTAAAAAAGTACCATCTAATATTTGGCTTTTACTTTTAGCTGGTGGTATTATGGTAGTTACATTATGGACATCTTCTAAAGCAAAATCTGTAATAGAAACAGGTATTAATTTATCTAGACAAGGAGAAGGTCATGAAAAATTTCAACCAAACAATGTTTCTAGAGTTGTTGTAAGAACTGCAATGGCAATAAATATTGGTATAAATTATCTTATTCCTAAAAGAACACAAAGTTTTATAAATGCAAAGTTTGAAAAACCTGTTTTACAACTTCCAAAAGATAAAACATACGAAATGCCTGCTTTCGATTTAGTAAGAGCTTCTGTAAACTTAATAATGGCAAGTGTTTTAATTTCTATTGCTACTTCAATGAAATTGCCACTTTCTACAACATATGTAACTTTTATGGTTGCAATGGGAACGTCTTTAGCAGATAGAGCTTGGGGTAGAGAAAGTGCTGTTTATAGAGTTGCTGGAGTTTTAAATGTAATTGGTGGGTGGTTTTTAACTGCTATAATTGCTTTTATTGCTGCAGGTGTTATTGCTTATTTTATTAGCTTACACATTGCTTCTATACCTATTTTATTAATTTTATTAGCAGTCCTTATTGGTAGAAATACTATTAAACATAGAAAAAAAACAAAAGAAGTTCAAAAGAAAGATTATATAGAAAGAGCAGAATTAATTACTATTAACGGAGTAATTGAGGAAAGTGCAGACCATATTTCTGGTGTTGCAGAAAGAGTAAATAAACTATATACTAATGTTGTAAATGATTTAGCAAATCATGACTTGAATAAACTACGTAAAACAGATAAACACGTAGAAAAACTAAATAGTGAAATAGATAGTTTAAAGGATGGTGTTTTCTACTTTATAAAATCTTTAGACGAAACATCTGTACAAGCTAGTAGATTCTATATAATGGTTTTAGGTTATTTGCAAGATGTTGCACAATCTATTAGTTACATTTCTAGAGCTAGTTACAAGCACGTTAACAACAATCATAAAAATTTAAAGAAAGGACAATTAAAAGACCTTAAAGAAATTGATATTCAATTAGCTTCGCTTTTACTAAAAGTAGATACAACTTTTAAGAATAGAACGTTCGATGATTTGAATCAAATTATAATAGATAAAAGAGAACTTTTAAAACACGTATCTAACTCTGTAGAAAAGCAAGTAGCAAGAATTAGAACAGATGAAACAAGTCCTAAAAACACAACGCTTTACTTTAGTTTATTATTAGAAACTAAAGATTTAATATCTGCGTTAATGAACCTTTTAAATACTTATGAAGAGTTTTATCTTACCACGAAACAAAATAGATAGGTAGACTTTAAAAGTTAATAGAACATAAAAAAAGCCATGATAAACATCATGGCTTTTTTTATGTTTAATATTAGAACCAAAAACCTAAATTAAATAACCAATAACCTTCTGTATGGTCTGGTGTCCAACTATATTTTAATTCAATTGGTCCTAAAAAAGAATCATAGCTATAACCAACTGCATAACCAGATTTAATATTTTCAAATAAATCTAAATCTTTAAAAACATTATCTTCTAACCTAGCATAGTTTGCTAGAAAAGAGAAGTAATGTGTATCTCCTACTCTATATCTAAAATCGAACTGAGATTTTATAAATGAGTTTTCTGATAAATCTGCAATTTCATAACCATATAAAGAAACAAAAGTATTTATAAAGTTCTGATTGTAACCTCCTAAATAAAAATCAAAAACATTAGAAGTTGGGTTACCAAGTGTAAAACCAGCCTCGTTAGTACTTTGAAAAGTAAAACGATCTCCAAAACTTTTAGCAAAACCAACTGTACCTTTTGCCTGTGAGAACATTTCAAAATCATTATTATAATCAGATGAGGCAGCGTACCATTTAAAGTTTAAGTCAGCAAAATATCCTTTAGTAGCAAAATATTTTTTATCATATGTATCTAATTTTAAATACCCAAAAGCATTTAAATAATTACTTCTATCTATAATTGTTTCTTGGTTGGTTGTAGACGCCAAGGTTTCTGTAGAAGCTTTTAACCATTTGTGCTCTAAACCTAAACCCAAAGCAAATTTTCTATTAAATGTTGTTTGAAAAAAGAATTGATTAGTAATATCTGAATAGCTTAAATTAATACTACTTACATTAGGTAAACCTGAAACTTGGCTAAATTTAGAATTTGTTCTAAAATGATTATATCTAGATCTAAAACCATAACTTATGTAAAACCCATTATCTACAAAGTAATTTAAGTTATACCTTAGATTGTCTCCTAAAATCATGTCTAAAGAAAATAAATCGTTATTTGTTAGTAAGTGTTTTTGATTATAAGTTGCTAAAACACTAGACTTGTACAACAAATCATAATGAACACCAAGTTTTAAATTTGCACTTTCATTAGACTCTTTCAATTTAAAGTTTAGCAAATAACTACCATCTACTTTTTTAATTAAATTGTATTCTATTCTATTATAATTTCTAGTAGCAGAAAGTAAATATATTTTTTTAGTAATGTCGTTTCTAGACAAACTATCACCAACTTTTATATTCAATTTACCTAAAATATAAGCTCTTGTATAATAAGAGGCTCCTTCTATACCAAAATCAGATATCAACAATTTATCTGTACTAAACTCTAAAGTTTTTCGCTTCTTTTTTACTTTTTGCTTTGCAGCAATTTCATCAAAAACTTTTACAAATTTTTCTGCTTCTGTAGTTCCTTTTTCTAAAATCTCTAATTTCTTATCAAAATCTACCACAGAATAACTAAATATTTCTGGATGAATGTAAACATCTAATTTTTTAATTTCTTCTTCAGATTTACTATACATCTGATAACTCATAATCTGATTTAACAGAGCAACAACAGAGTTAATTTTTTCTTTTTGAAATAGTTTCCCTTCAACATCTACACCAATCACAATATCCATTCCTTTGTCTTTCATAACACTAACAGGAAAGTTATTTGCAATACCACCATCAACTAACAATTTATCATCTATTTCTACGGGGTTTAAAAGTGAAGGAAAAGAACCACTAGCTCTTAAAGCAATTGGTAAAGAACCTTTTTCTAGTATTACAGGTGCACCGTTTTCTACATCTGTAGCAATACAGAAAAACGGAATAGATAGTTTAGAAAAATCTTGATTACCATCTACAGAATCAAATAATTCTAATAATAAATTTAAAACATTTTGTCCTTTAGAAATAGCTCTTGGAAAACCAATTTTTCCTTTATTTACAGGAAGTGTAATAACCGATTTCTCGCCATATTCTTTTTCAAAAAATGTTTCAGAATTTCTTGGTAACTTATCTCTAATTAGAGTTAAGAAATCTGTTTTTAAAATAATTTCTTCTATTTGATCTGCAGAATAACCTGCAGCATATAAACCACCAACAATGGCTCCCATACTTGTACCACCAACATAATCTATTTGTATACCTGCTTTGTCTATTGCTTTTAAAACACCAATATGAGCAAATCCTTTAGCACCACCTCCACTTAAAACCAAACCTACTTTTGGTTGTTTTTGTTGCGAGAAACCTATGGCCGATACAAGTAAAAGAGGTAATAATAATTTTATTTTCATAATTATTTTTTGTGATAAAAGTTATGCACTTTCATTGCTCTAGAATGGCCAATTTCTGCTTTTAAGTCTTCTAAAGAAGCTTCTTTAACACGTTTTGCCGATTTAAATTTACGTAATAAAGTTGTAATTGTCTGTGCACCAACATCTGGTATTTGTTCTAATTCAGATTTTATAGCACTTTTACTTCTTTTATTTCTATGAAATGTAATTCCAAATCTATGGGCTTCATTTCTTAAATATTGAGTTATTTTTAGTGTTTCAGATTTCTTATCTAAATACAATGGTACAGGATCTCCTGGGTAATAAATTTCTTCTAATCTTTTTGCAATACCTATAATAGCAATTTTACCTCGTAAACCTAAAGACTCTAAAGCTTTTAAACCAGAAGATAATTGCCCTTTACCACCATCTACAATAATTAGTTGTGGCAAAGGTTGTTCTTCTTCTAATAGGCGTTTATATCTTCTAAAAACTACTTCTTCCATAGAACCAAAATCATCTGGCCCAACAACCGTTTTTATATTATAATGTCTGTATTCTTTTTTACTAGGTTTACCATCTCTAAATACTACACAAGCAGCAACTGGGTTGGTTCCTTGTATATTAGAATTATCGAAACATTCTATATGACGTGGCTCTACGTGTAAACGCAAATCTTTTTTCATTTGCGCCATTATTCTTTTTACATGTCTTTCTGGATCTACAATTTGTACTTGTTTAAATTGCTCCATTCTGTAATATTTTGCATTTCTTTCAGAAAGCTCTACAATACGTTTTTTATCTCCTAGTTTTGGTACAGTAACTTTTACAATTTCACCTAAGTTTACTTTAAACGGAGCATAAATTTCTGGAGATTGAGAATCGAAACGTTGCCTTATTTCAATAATAAACAATTCTAATAATTCTTTATCGGTTTCGTCTAACTTCTTCTTAATTTCTGTTGTATGAGATTGAATAATAGATCCGTTAGAAATCTTTAAAAAGTTCGCATAACCATGTGTCTCATCTGAAATAATAGAAAATACATCTACATTATTTATAGACGGATTTATAATTGTAGATTTTGATTGATAATTGCTTAATAGATCTAATTTTTCTTTAATTTTCTGAGCTTCTTCAAACTCCATTTTCTCAGCAAAACCTAACATCATCTGGTTAAATTTCTCTAAACTTTCTTTAAAGTTTCCTTTAATAATATTTCTAATTTCTTTTATAGAGTTATTATAATGGCTTTCTGTTTCTAAACCCTCACAAGCACCTTTACAGTTTTTTAAATGATATTCTAAGCAAACTTTATATTTACCTTCGTTTATATTTTGGTGACTTAAATCGTAATTACAGGTTCTTAACGGATACAATTCTTTTATTAAATCTAATAGAACTCTAACTGTTTTTATAGAAGTATATGGCCCATAATATTCTGAACCGTCTTTTATAACTCTACGCGTCATAAAAATTCTTGGAAAACGTTCTTTCTTAATACAAAGCCAAGGATAACTTTTATCGTCTTTTAATAAAATATTATAACGAGGTTTGTATTTTTTTATAAGATTATTTTCTAAAAGTAACGCATCTGTTTCTGTGTCTACAACAATGTGTTTTATACGTACAATCTTACTAACTAATACTCTAGTCTTTCCGTTTTCATGGGTTTTACTAAAATAAGAAGAAACTCTCTTTTTTAAATTTTTAGCTTTACCAACATAAATAATTACATCATTTTTATCAAAATATTGATAAACACCAGGTTCATTGGGTAAAGTTTGTACTTGAAGTTCTAAAGATGTAGGCATAGAACGAAAATACGCAAATTTTAAACACCTAATAAAGTAAAATCACTTAAAAATGAATAGGAGAAAACTACGTACTAATACCTATTTTAAATTAAAAGACATGTATTAACACGTAGCTTTTAATTATTTTATTTAGTTTTAACATCTAACCAAAATATTATATTAATTTTAAAACTACTAAACATGGAAAAAAAACCAAACGACGTACCTAAACCTAACCCAAGAAACACTATTAGTTTAAAAGTTGCTAAAGAATGGACTAAAAGATGGCGTAAAATGGAATCTTCTTATAATGCACATCAAGATTGTAGAGCTTTTAACATTCCTTTAAAAGATCTAAAAGAAGCAATTGCAGAAGGAGCAGCAAGTGTTAGAGCTTATATTGGCGTAGAAAAATTAAAAGTAGAAGGAGAAAACGTGTACATTGAAAAACTAATGATTGTTGGTGTAGATAAAAATGGTAAAGACATGATTTCTTCTAAAGACGGACTTACTCTAGATGATGAGAGTGGAGATATTTATGATTTCTCTAACCCATGCCCAAGTATGTGCGACCCAGATAGCCCTTTAAACGGACCTAATTAGTGGATATTCGTTTAACAGTAATCTATTTAGGCTATTTTTTTTTAGGTCTAAATACACTTCTTTATTTTAAAAGCTATCGATTAAAATCGATGGCTTTTAAAATAATATGCTACTATCTTTTTTTTTGTTTAATCATACAACTTAGAGTAGAGTATTTAAGTAGCCAAAGAATATCTAACCTTTATTTATCTCATTACTATTTTATAGGACAATTTTTCTTTTTAAGTTTTTTTTACAAAGAGATTTTAAAATCTAAGATAAAGAAAAAAATAATTAATTTATTCTTAGTCATTATTACTATTTTAGTAACGCTTATTTATTTAAAAAACCCACAAGATTATTTTAAATTTAACTTAATTGAAGTTATTATAACTTCTTTACCCATTATTTTCTTTTCTATTTTATTCTTTTCAGAAAACTTAAATGCAACAAAAAGATTTATTTATTTAAACTCTGGTGTTTTAATTTATTTAATTTCTAGTACTTTTTTATTCTCTGTTGGTAACCTTATTAATGCATCGAGTTCTGAAAGTTATATTAAAAAATATGTTTGGACTTTAAATGCATTTCTATATTTAATTTACCAAATATTAATATTTATAGAATGGTATAAAAATTTTAGAAAACACAAAGTAACAAATACACAATAACGTATTTGTTACTTTGTTATTTAAGAATACTTTATTTTTTTTCTATTTGTAAAAGGAATTATATGCATGTTGTAACTTAATGTGCTATACACTAAAACACCATCTATTCGATTAATTATTTTTAGTTATTTCTTCATTAAAAGGCAACAAAATTAAAACCAAGTATAAATACCTGATTTTTATAAAGCACTATAAATACAGTTAATAATCTACTATATTTACAATAACTTATTTTTCATTAGTTTTGTTTTAAGTAACAAAACCCTCTAATGAAAGAACTTTTAACTCAAGAAAACCAATTGATTGCTATAGTTTTAACAGGTGTTTTGTTGCTCCTTATTATGGGGGTTGCCCTTTTACTATTTTTCTTTTTCTCAAGAAAAAAAATAGTAGAAAAAGAGATGGAGAAAAAAAACTTAGAAATAACCCATCAAAAAGAAATTATACAATCTATAATTATAACTCAAGAAGATGAGCGTAAACGAATTGCACAAGATTTACATGATGACATTAGTTCTAAATTAAATGTAATTAGTCTAAATGCAAATCTTCTAAAAGATGGAGATTTAAGTGCAGAAGAATATTCTTTTGTAAATAATAATATTTTAAATACAACAGACAAAACTTTAGAAAGTGCTAGAAAAATTGCACATAATTTATTACCACCCATTTTAGCAGAGTTTGGTCTTAAAGATGCCCTAGAAGAACTAGCAGATTCTTTTAATAACAGTAAAAAAATAGTAATTCAGTATTATATTGAATATCCAAAATTATACTTACCACCAGAAAAAGAGTTGCATTTATTTAGAATTTTGCAAGAATTAATTAACAACTCTATTAGACACGGTAAAGCCAAAAACAGTACTCTTAATATAGCTATAGAAAATAACATTCTATTATTTAAATATACAGATAATGGTATAGGCTTCAACTCTAATAGCAAAGAACATAGAAGAGGTTTGGGTATGAAAAATATAGAAAGTAGAGTTGCTCTTTTACAAGGAAACTACCATATATATTCCGAAGAAAATAAAGGCTTTAAAATATCAGTAACAATATAATCCCTATAAAATGAAAAAGATTAAACTAATTATTGCAGACGATGAAGAACTTTTTAGAAGTGGAATTCAATTTCTATTAAACCGAGAAGAAAATTTAGATGTAATATTTGAAGCTGAAGATGGTAAAGAATTATTATACTTTATAAGTAATACTAAAGAATTACCAGATGTAATTTTAATGGATTTAAAAATGCCTAAAATGAATGGTATAGAAGCTACAAAGGCTATTCATAAAATGCATCCTAAAATTAAAATTATTGCTTTAACTAGTTTCGATGGTAAATCTTTTATTACAAATATGATAGATGTTGGAGCATCATCTTACCTTCTTAAAAATACAAGTCCTAAAATGGTAATTCATACTATAAATGAAGTTTATGAAAAAGGGTTTTATTATGATGATAAGGTCTTAAAAATAATTCATGAAAACATTTTGTCTTCTAGCGGAAAACGCATAAAAAGTGATTTAGACAAAAACCTTCTCTCAAAAAGAGAAATAGAAGTTTTAGAATACATTTGCGAGCAATATACTACTCAAGAAATTGCAGATAAAATGTTTATAAGCCCTAGAACTGTAGAAGGGCATAGAAATAATTTACTTTTAAAAACACAATCTAAAAATGTGGCTGGCTTAGTAATTTATGGTATTCAAAAAAAATTTATAGAAATTACGCCAGATTTTAATCTATAAAAACAGGTATAAATACCTGTTTTTATATACGCGTATTTATTCTCTAAAATAATAATTTATAGGTTGGTACATTTGAAATCTAACTTTTAACCAAACTAAATTTATTATTATGGCAGCAGTAGACCCTTTATTAGGATCAATTAGTATGTTTGCAGGTAATTTTGCTCCTAGAGGTTGGGCATTATGCCAAGGACAATTATTAGCAATTTCTCAAAACACTGCATTATTCTCTATTTTAGGAACTACTTATGGAGGTGATGGTAGAACAACTTTTGCATTACCAGATTTACGTGGTAGAGCACCTCTTAGCTCTGGTCATGGACCAGGATTATCTCAAAGAAACTTAGGATCTAGATCAGGGACTGAAATTACTACTTTAAGTATAAATAATTTACCTAATCATAGCCATAATGCTACTTTTACACAAACAGCAGGTGTATCTACAACACCAGCAGTAGCTGATGAAGCTAATACAGATGAACCAACAAATAATAAACTTGCTATCCCAAATATATCAGGAGCGAACAAAGTATATAGTAACGCTACAGCTGACGCAAATTTAGCTAATGGTACAGCTACTGTAGCTGGTAATGTCACAATTGCTCCAACTGGAAATCAACAAGCTTTCAATAATATGCAACCATATTTAACTATTAATTATGTGATTGCTTTAGTAGGTGTTTTCCCTTCCAGAAGTTAAACAACTTAAATTATTAAAAAGAAAATGAATACTGATATTCATTTTCTTTTTTCCTTTTAGGAAATAATTTCACTATATTAGACTCATAATCAACACAAAAACAAAATGATGCAAAATTATTTTTCAACCTCTTTAAAAGTAATCCTATATTTAATATTACTTTTCACAAATATAAAAGGGTTTTCCCAAACAGTTTTAGTAGAAGGAGATATCGCGCTTACACGAATTAACATGGACGATGATTCATTTTCATTTGTCGTTTTAGTACCTATCGCAAATACAACTCAATTTATTATAACTGATGAAGCTTGGAATGGTTTCTCTTTATTGACTAATGAATCAGCTATAACATTCACAGCAACCTCCTCATTTACAGCGGGTGAAGAAATATCTATAACCACAGCATTTTCACTTGGTTTTACTAGCACAGGGGCTGGAACAGCAACACTAACCAGTACAGGTGCTTTTAACCCTATAGGAGGAAACATGCTTGGATCTGCTGGTGATAATATTTTCATATATCAAAGCATGAGCACCCCAGGAGAAAACGATTTTATTTCTGGTATCAATGCTAATAGTGGTGTAACAAGTTCACCAGGTAACGCTTGGAGCTTGTCTACAGGCTCATCTAATTCATTTTTACCAGCCGGATTAACTAATGGTACAAATGCTTTAGGTATTTTCCCTAGTGATGGTGCTCAAAGTGAGGTTGACAATGCACGCTATAAAAGTACAGCATTACGATCTGGTGACAAAGCAACAGTTTTGGCCGCAATTATGGATCTAAACAACTGGGAATATGACAATAACACTGCATACCCGGCTGTCGGGGCATCATTTACTATAACTGGTGGAAACACAGCTCCAATAATAGCTGGTACATCTGTGGGGCAAGCCGTAAATGACAATAGTACTTTATTACCTTTTTCAACTATTACAACAACAGATGCTGATGGAGACAACATATCTGCAACTATTACTTTAGATAATAATGCTAAAGGAGTATTAACTGGAGATGTTTCTGGTTCAGGACCTTATACTATTTCAAGTAGAAATCCAGCAACAATGCAAACAGCATTAAGGGCCTTATCTTTTAACCCAACAGATAACAGATCTGGTACGTCAGAAACTACAACTTTTACTGTTGTTATTGATGATGGAGCTGCTACTGATACTAATAATACAACTACAGTTATTTCAAGTGCAGTAGCACCTGTTGTAAATGAAGTAAACTCTTTTACAGCTAATGGCACATATAGTGCTGGTAGCGATATAATAATTAGTGTTACATTCTCTGAAAATATTATCGTTACAGGTACTCCTCAAATAACTTTAGAAACAGGCACTACAGATAGAACTGTAAATTATAATGGAACTGGTAGTGGAAGTAATACTCTTTTGTTTACTTATACTGTTCAATCTGGTGACGAAAGTGCAGATTTAGATTATTTGGCTACAAATTCTTTAATTGCTGGCACAAGTATTCTAGATGCAGGAGGTAAAAGCGCTACATTAACTTTACCAACTCCTGGTGCTGCTAATTCTTTAGGTGCTAATAAAGCAATTGTTATTGATGGTGTTGCACCTACTGATCCTGTGATTACCTCACCTTCAAGTGTAATTTCTGTAAATGCAACAACACAAACAATATCAGGTACTCATACTGAAAATGGAGTTGTGATTCATGCTTATGCTGATGCAGACAATAACGGAACTGCTGATAACACAACTTCTTTAGGTTCAGCTACTGTTATTGGGAATGTTTGGAGTTTTGCAGTAAACTTAACTGCAGATAGTGCTAATAACTTTGTAGTACAAGCTAAAGATACTATTGGAAATACATCTAACGATGTAGATGTACCAACAATTACAGAAGATTCAATGAATCCTGCTGATCCTTTAGTAACAACCCCTGCAACTGCAATAACTGTAGGTACAACTACACAAACAATTTCGGGTACACATACTGAAAATGGAGTTACAGTTCATGCATATATAGATGTTGATAATAACGGAACTGCTGATAATACAACTTCTTTAGGTTCTGCTATAGTTACTGGAAATACTTGGAGTTTTGCAGTAAACTTAACTGCAGATAGTGCTAATAACTTTGTAGTAGAAGCTGAAGATACAGCTGCTAATACATCTAACGATGTAGATGTACCAACAATTACACAAAGTAATACTATTACTTGGACAGGAACTACCAGTAACGACTGGCATACAGCTTCAAACTGGGACACAAACTCTTTACCTACTGCTGCTTCTGATGTAATTATTCCTAATACAGGAATTACCAATTACCCAACAATTTCCTCAGCAGTTACAGTAAATACAATCGATATTAATTCAGGAGCCTCTTTAATTGCTAATACTTCTGTATCTGCTCAAGTAACTTACAGCAGAAATTTACCTACAACAAACTGGTATTTAGTTGGTGCACCTGTTTCAGGAGAAACACAACAAGATGTTATTGCAAATCACACATTTGCTAGCGGTACTATAGGTGGAAATATTGGAGTTGCGGCATTTGACAATAATAGTCCTACCAACGCGTGGACATATTCTACTTTATCATCAACAGGATCTATTTTTGCTGGATTTGGTTCTTCAATGAAATTAGCAGCACCTGGTGATGTATCAATTACAGGTAATTTAATAACCGCTAACTATGATGTACCAGTGAATATTGGTGCTAGAAATAGTTTTAATTTATTAGGAAACCCTTTTCCTAGTTATATTAACTCAGCTACTTTAGCTGGAGATAATTCAGTTGTAGATAATGCAACATTTTGGTTTTGGGATGGTACACAATATGTAACCCATAACAATGCTAATCCTATAGAAATTGCTCCTGCACAAGGTTTTTTCATAGAATCAAATGCTAATTCTATTGTTACTTATAACACCTCCAATCAAAGTCACCAGTCTTCTGATACTTTTATGAGAACTGAACCAAATAGTAACTTTGAATTATTTATTGAAAATGATGGAAATAAAAAATCTACAAAAGTATTTTATGTAGAAGGTAAGACCAAAGGCTTTGACAATGGTTATGATTCTAAAATGTTTGGTGGTGTAACATATGATTTAGCAGTATATACTCAGTTATTAAGTGATAACGATGGTAGAAAACTAGCAATTCAAACACTACCTAAAATTAATTACGAAGACATGGTAATACCTGTAGGAGTTATTGCTAGAGCAAACGAAACTTTAACATTTTCTATTGAAAGCTTAAATTTACCTGAAAGTATTAATGTTTTCTTAGAAGATAGAGTAAATAATAAGTTTATTAATCTTACAGAAAAAGAATATAAAATAACTTTAAAAGAAGAGAGTAAAGATGTAGGTCAATTTTACATACACACTACTTCTAGCAAATCTTTAAGTATAGATGACAACTTAAACTTAGACAACGTTAGCATATATAAAACTAACAATTCTAACTTAAGAGTTACAGGTTTACCTACAGGAAACACAAACTTAACTATTTATAATATGCTAGGTAAACAAGTAAAACAAACTACTTTTAATTCTAACGGTGTTAAAGATATTTCTTTACCAAATTTAGCTGCTGGTGTTTATTTAGTGAAACTAAAAACAGTAAATGGTAAATTAAACAAAAAAATAATCTTAGAATAATTACAGTAATTTTAAAAGACAAAACATCATGAAAAACATAAAAAAAACTCAAGATATTGCTCAAGAAATTACTAGAAAAGAAGCAATAAAAAAATTAGGGAATTATGGAAAATATGCTGCTTTAACAGCATTAGGAACCTATATGATTTTAAATCCGCAAAAAGCCCAGGCACAAAGTCCAGAAGCTCCTGGAACATTATTTTAAAACTAAGTATTAGAATTGGGGGATTGTAATGCTAATTATAAAAAGGTTGCCAAATTTGGCAACCTTTTTTATTTTTAATTTACTTTTTAAAATCTTGAAAACTGTTTATAAAACCAGAACTTGTATTATCTATAACTTGCCATTTATAAATAGAAGAAAGTAAATAAATTTTAGACAACTCTTTAAACAACATTAGTTTTGCTTTCTCTTTTAAAGCTGTAACCTCTATTGTTTCTTTAATTTTATCAATGCTTTTTTCATTAATCTTATTTAACTCTGCTTTAGAAAAAGTATTAAACTGACTTTGTTGTAGATCGAAATATTTTATATTAGGAGAAATAGTAACCTCTTCTTTAGGTATTTTATTAATATAAATTTTCTTTTCTAAACTATCTATTTGAATTTCTAATTTAGATAAATCGTAACCAACTTCTACATTTGCATTTACGGTAACAATTGCTTTTTTATCAAAAGACAAATAATTATAAAAATATTTTTTAGAATCAGAATAATTGTAAACTTCAGAAAAAGAACCACTAGTAACTACTAATTTACTTAATGATTTAATAGAATTTACAACAACTTGTATTTCTTCTTTTTTATGATTTTCTACTTTTTTTTGATACCAAAATTTAGCAATAAAAAACCCAAATAAAAAGACAATAGCGTATTTTAGAAAGCGAGACATATTTATAAAACTTTCTTTAAAGGTAGTAAAAGTTTATTTCTCTGTAACTTTCTCTTCTTTTGGAAAAGCTTGTTTGCTAAAAATAAATAACAATGCTACCCCAACAGAAATAAAAGCATCTGCAGGATTAAATATGTATTGAAAAAAGGTAAAAAAATCTCCACCTACAAAAGGAACCCAATCTGGTAATGTTCCTTGCCAAAGCGGAAAGTAAAACATATCTACAACCTTACCATGAAACAAAGTTCCGTAAGATTCTTCTGGAAATAAAGTGGCTACTTTATGGTTAGAGTCGTTAAAAATAACTCCATAAAAAACAGAATCTATAATATTACCTACTGCGCCAGAAAAAATTAAAGAAACCGCTATAATAACAGCATTGTGTACTTTGTTTTTAATGTTTTGTGCCAACCAATAAACTATTGCACCAACTGCAACAATTCTAAATAAGGTTAAAAAAAGCTTGCCTGCTTTTCCACCAAATTCAATTCCCATTGCCATTCCATTATTTTCTGTAAAATGGATTCTAAACCAATCGAAAAAAGCTACTTCTTCACCTAAAACAAAGTGAGTTTTTACATAGATTTTAATAACTTGATCTAATAAAATAGCGATAATTATAGTAAGAATTGCCAGCTTTTTTTTTGACATTTTTTTTAAATTTGTGAACACAAAAATAACAATATTATTATGTTTATTGGTGTGTTAAGAAAATATTCCCTTTTATTGTTGTAATTGAAACTTCTTTGGCTGTAGAAACCTCTTTTTCTTCATATTTTTTCTGATGAAACAGTGTATCAATTTTAATTTTACCCGTTTTAGAAACAACACTTAAGTTTGTTTTTTTAATTTCACCAAAAACATTACCAGCGTATACTTTTAACTCTAAATTTTGCTGAATAGTATCTAATTTAACAATACCGTTTTCTATAAAAATTCTTAAATTACCTCGATAACTCTTAGAAGTTACATTAATTGTTTCTCCAAAAATAGCAGTATCCATATTATTAGGAATTTTAATAATTGCGCTTGCTCTTTTAAGTCTTTTGGTAATATATTTTCTAAAAACCTCTTCTTCATTTTTAAAAATAGGAATTTTAAATCTAATTTCTATTTCAGAAGCTTTTTCATCAACTATAATATGCTGTTTATTTGGGTTTTCTGCATACAAGAAAATTTCTATAAACTCTGCTTCTGAATTTTCTAGTACAAAATCATCTAAACCATCTGTAGAAATACTAATTTCTCTAACAGAGCTTGTAAATTTTTTTGATACTCTTTTTTGAGAAAAAGTAATGGTAGAAATAAAGAAGAAAAAAAGTAAGAATTTTACTGAACCAGACATTACTTAAAGTTGTTTACAATAAAAAAGCTTCCTAAAATTAGGAAGCTTTTTTAAGTGTTATTGTTTGCGTTTAGCTTCAATACTTAAAGTAGCATGAGGCACTAACTTTAAACGCTCTTTTTGTATTAATTTACGGGTAACTCTACAAATACCGTATGTTTTATTTTCTATACGCATTAAGGCGTTGTTAAGATCTCTAATAAACTTTTCTTGTCTTATAGCTAATTGCACATTTGCTTCTTTAGCCATTGTATCTGAGCCTTCATCAAAAGACTTAAATGATGGCGAAGTATCTTCTGTACCATTATTAGCATCGTTTTTATAAGAGCTTTCTAACAAGGCTAAATCTTCTTTAGCTCTTGTTATTTTCTTTTCTATAATTGCTTTAAATTCTTTTAAATCTTCATCCGAATATCTTAACTTAACATCTGACATATTCTTAAATTTTTTCGATTAATATTCTACTTTTAATGGTATCAAACTCAATTTCTGTACCATTTGTTAACTCATCTACAAAAACCAATTCTTCGGTTAATGTTTCACTCATAATGTATTCTTTATTATCAATGATAGATTTTTGTAAGTCTTCAAAATTTAAAACCGTTAATTTAATTTTGTCTGTTACTTCTAATCCTGTGTCTTTACGCGCATTCTGAATTCTGTTTACCAATTCTCTAGCAACCCCTTCTTTATGCAATTCCTCACTTATAGTAACGTCTAAAGCAACTGTTAACGATCCTTCATTTGCAACCAACCAACCTTCTATATCTTTTGATGATATTTCTACATCTGAAAGTTCTAAAGTAATATTTTTCCCATTAATGTCAAGAAGAATGTTTTTATCTTTTTCTATTTTGTTAATATCTTCTTGGTTGAACTTCTGAACCTCAGCAGCTATAAAACGCATATCTTTTCCAAACTTTGGTCCTAGTGTTTTAAAATTAGGCTTAATCTGTTTGATTAAAATATCTGAAGCATCGTCTAAAATCTGAATTTCTTTAATGTTTACTTCGTTTTTAATTAAATTAGAAACAGCTAAAATTTCTTCCTTTTGTTGTTCATTATCAACAGGAATCATAATTTTTTGTAACGGTTGTCTAACCTTAATTTTTTCTTTTGCTCTTAATGATAAAACTAAAGATGAAATTGTTTGTGCATTTTCCATTTTACGTTCTAAACTTTTATCTACAAAGCTTTCGTTATATTTAGGAAAATCTGCTAAATGTATACTTTCTGATGTTTCTTTACCAGTTACAGAGTTTAAATCTTGGTACAACCTGTCCATAAAAAATGGCGCAATTGGTGCACTTAATTTTGCAATCGTGTTCATACAAGTGTATAAAGTTTGATATGCAGAAATTTTATCTGTTTGGTAATCTCCTTTCCAGAAACGTCTTCTACTTAAACGAACATACCAGTTACTTAAGTAATCTTGTGTAAAATCACTTATTGCTCTTGCAGCTCTTGTAGGTTCATATTCTTCATAAAACTTATCTACTTTAGCTATTAAAGTATGTAATTCAGATAAAATCCATCTGTCTATTTCTGGTCTGTTTTCTAAAGCAATATCTTCTTCGCTGTAAGAAAAACCATCAATATTAGTATATAAAGTAAAGAATGAATAGGTGTTGTATAAAGTTCCGAAGAATTTACGTTTTACCTCTTCTATTCCATCTAAATCGAATTTTAAATTGTCCCAAGGGTTTGCGTTAGAAATCATGTACCAACGCGTTGCATCTGCACCATAGGTAGATAATGTTGTAAAAGGATCTGTTGCATTTCCTAAACGTTTAGACATTTTATGTCCGTTTTTGTCTAAAACTAAACCGTTAGAAACTACGTTTTTATACGCTACAGAATCAAAAACCATTGTTGCAATTGCATGTAAAGTGTAAAACCAACCACGAGTTTGATCTACTCCTTCTGCAATAAAATCTGCTGGAAAAGATTCATTTCCATCAATTTTCTGTTTGTTTTCGAATGGGTAATGCCATTGTGCATAAGGCATAGAACCAGAATCGAACCAAACATCAATTAAATCGCTTTCACGTTTCATTGGTTGTCCAGATGCTGAAACTAATACAATTTCATCAACAATATTTTTATGTAAATCTATTTTCGCATAATTTTCTTCTGAGTTGTTATCAACTTCAAAATCTTCGAAAATATCTTTTGCTAAAACGCCAGCTTCTACAGCCTTTGCCATTTCTTCTTTTAATTCTTTAACAGAACCTACACAAATTTCTTCTTTACCATCTTCTGTTCTCCAGATTGGTAATGGAATACCCCAATAACGAGATCTAGATAAATTCCAATCGTTTGCATTTGCCAACCAGTTTCCAAAACGTCCTGTTCCTGTAGATTCAGGTTTCCAGTTAATTGTTTTGTTTAAACTGTGCATTCTATCTTTAACATCTGTTACTTTTATAAACCAAGAATCTAATGGATAATATAGAATTGGCTTATCTGTTCTCCAACAATTTGGGTAACTGTGTTTGTATTTTTCTACTTTAAAAGCTTTATTTTCATTCTTTAACTTTAATCCTAAACGTTCATCTACAGATAAATATTTATCTTGATTTTTTAGAACTTCTGTTAATTTTTCTTGTTGAATTTCTAATTCTGCTTCTAAATCTTTTTCATTTAAATATTCTGCTTTTACATATTCTCCTGCAAAACCATAAATATCATCTTTAATTTCTTTTCTAAATCTACCTTGTAAATCTACTAAAGGAACTAAATTATCGTTTTCATCTTTTATTAATAAAGGCGGAATTTCTGGTGAAGCTTGCTTTGCAACTAAAGCATCATCTGCCCCAAAAGTTGGTGCTGTGTGTACAATACCTGTTCCATCTTCTGTAGTTACAAAATCTCCAGAAATTATTCTAAAAGCATCTTGCTTATTCTCGAACTTACAATCGTAATCTAATAATTGCTCGTATTTAATACCTACTAAATCTTTACCTACAAATTCTTTTACTACGTAAAAAGGAATCTTTTTATCGCCAGAATTATATGCTTTTAACTCTTCTAAAGTTTCTACTTGTACATTATTTTTACCTCCAAATTGTTTTCCAACTAATTTTTTAGCCAACACAACTTTTGTTGGTTCAAATGTATATTGATTGAAAGTGTCTACTAAAACATATTCAATTTTTGGTCCAACGGTTAAGGCTGTATTACTTGGCAATGTCCAAGGAGTTGTTGTCCAAGCTATAAAGTTAATAGTTCCTTCGTTTTGTAAAAAGTCTGGAAGCGTATTTTCTATTGCTTTAAATTGTGCAACAATTGTAGTATCTGTTACATCTTGGTATGTTCCTGGTTGATTTAATTCGTGAGAACTTAAACCTGTACCTGCCTTAGGCGAATACGGCTGAATTGTATAACCTTTATAAATTAACTTTTTATTGTAAATTTCTTTTAAAAGCCACCAAACAGATTCCATGTATTTTGGTTCATAAGTAATATATGGATCTTCCATATCTACCCAATAACCCATTTTCTGTGTTAAATCGTTCCAAATATCTGTGTAACGCATCACTGCTTTTCTACAAGCTGCGTTATAATCTTCTACAGAAATTTTCTTACCAATATCTTCTTTAGTAATTCCTAATTCTTTTTCTACACCTAATTCTATAGGTAAACCATGCGTATCCCAACCAGCTTTACGCTTAACTTGGTAACCTTTCATGGTTTTATAACGAGGAAAAATATCTTTAATAGCTCTTGCTAAAACATGGTGAACACCTGGTAAACCGTTGGCAGATGGAGGTCCTTCAAAAAAAACATAAGGCTCTGCACCTTCTCTTGTGGTTACACTTTTTTCAAATATGTTATTTTCTTCCCAGTAGTTTAGAATTTCTTCAGCAACTTTTGGTAAGTCAAGACCTTTATATTCAGGAAATTTCGCGCTCATTATCTATGTTTTCTTATAAGAATGCGAAATTAATCAATTTCTTGTAATTCTTGGTTTTATGGCACAAAAAAAGAGCCTTTTAAAAAAGGCTCTTTAAATATTATGTTTATTTATCTATTACATTTTTATAATAACAAACTCTGTTCTTCTGTTTGCTTGGTGTTCATCATCGGTACATTTAACACGGTTTGTGTGTCTATCATTATCTACACAACCATTTACTAACATTGTTTCACCAAAACCTTTTCCAGAAATTCTATTAGAATTAATTCCTTTGTTAAGAATATATGCTACAGAAGATTTTGCTCTTCTGTCTGATAAAGCTTCATTATAGCTTGCTTTACCTCTAGCATCTGTATGTGAACTAGATCTAATTACTAATTTCTCATATTTTTTCATAATACTAACAATATGATCTAATTCTATTGCAGCATCTGTTCTTATATTAGATTTATTATAATCGAAATAAATTGGGTGAATTTTAATAATTAATTCTCCAGTAGCATTATAAGTAAAATCTGATATTATATTTAAAGAAAAGTCTAAATTAAGATCTACTTTTTGCTCTTTAGTTGTTGCAAAAGAGGCTGTATCTGGTTGATAATATTCTTTTGTAGCATTTAAAGTATATTGTTGGTTACATGGCAAATTAAATGTAAATTCTGCTTTTGCATTTGCATAAATTTCTTCAACAATTACACCTTTTACATCTTTTAAAACTAGTCTTGCACCCGGTAGTGGTTTTTGAAGTTTTTTATCTTTTACAATACCCGTTACTAGTTGCGTACAAAGTGTTTTTACAACTTCTGGTTCTCTTGTATCTACAACAGCATAAATATCATCATCTCCAACACCACCTTCTCTATTAGAAGATAAATATCCTTTTTTAGTTTCTGGATTTATAGAAAAAGCAAAATCATCTAGTTTAGAATTAACAGGTGCTTTTAAATTTTCTGGAGCTGTGTAAGTACCTTTTTCTTTTTTAGTTGAAAAAATATCTAGAGCACCAATACCAAAATGACCATCTGAAGAAAAATACAATACATTATTATCTGCTATAAAAGGAAACATTTCTCTACCTTCTGTATTTACTCTAGATCCTAAATTTTGAACTTCACCATATGTACCATCTTCTTTAATATCTACAACATAAATATCTGTTGCACCAATACCACCTGGCATATCTGAAGCAAAATAAAGCTTTTTACCGTCTTTACTAACAGACGGGTGACCAACAGAATAATCGCTACTATTAAACGGAAGCTCTACAATGTTTGTCCATTTATTATAAACCCATTCTGCTTTTAATATTTTTAAATTATTATAGCCTTCTTTGTCTACTCTATATTTACCAGACACATAATTGTTTCTTGTAAAATACATGGTTTTTCTATCTGGTGAAAATGCCACAGAAGATTCATGATATTTAGAATTCACTTCATCTGTAAACATTGGTCTTACATCAGAATTATCTCCTTCTGTAGTTGTTATTTTTTCTTTAATAACTTTATAAACGTCTAAAAAATTTCTATCATTTCTATTATGATTTCTTTTTACATAAACGTTTCTTTTTCTTGGTGATGAAAAAAGAATTGTATTACCGTAATCTGTAACACCAAAATCTGAATATTCTGTATTAATACTTCTTTGGTTTGTTACTTTGTAATTAGGTTTGCTATTTCTTAAATCGTCTAAAGAAGCCTCTTTGTCTGTAAAATTAATTCCTCTAGAATCTTCACTTTTTAATTGATGAAATTTCTTCATCCATACTTCAGATTCTTTAAATTTACTTATACTTCTTAAAGACTGTGCATATCTAAAAATATGTTCTGGTTTTTGGTTTGGAAATTTATTAAATAATAAATCATAAGCTTTAGATGCTTCTTTCATTTTTACATTAAAATAATAGCTATCTCCTAACCTTTTTAAAACGTGTTCTGTTGCATTTTCTTCTGCCAACTCTTTATAAGCTTCTGCAGCTGATGCATAGGATAGGTTTTCAAAATAAGTATCTGCTTTTTTAGTTTCTTTAGTTTGCCCAAATATGGTTAAAGAACTAAATAAAAGTACGATTGTAATTTGTATTGTTTTTTTCATAATTGTATTGTTAAAACTAGAAGAATCTTGGGGATTTAATTTTGTTTCTTTCAAAATCGAAATTAAATAGTAAAAATACCTCATGTGAGCCAGAGTTAAAATTACCAAGGGTTGTTAAAGTATGATCATATGCATAACCAACTCTTAAACTTCTTGTTGCTCTTACGTTTATTAATGCAGATACAGATTCGTCTAATCTATAAGAAAGTCCAAATTCTAATTTATCATATAATAGAACGTTTCCAGAAAAATCTATAGATAAAGGTGCTCCTTCAGCAGCTTTTAACATAGCAGATGGTTTTAATTTTACATCGTTAGATAAATCGAATACATAACCAGAGGTAAAGAAAAAATGTTTTCTTTCTGAAGCTCTTGTTACCTGTCCTCCTTCTTTTTCAAAATGAAAGGTCTGTAATAAATTAGGAATTGATACACCTGCATAAAACTTATCTGTATAGTAGAATGCACCAGCACCAAAGTTTGGTAATACTTTATTCGCATTTTGGTTTATAAAAGCTTGGTCGTTTTCGTTAACTGTATTTAAACAAGGTAAACAAACATTAAAAAATGTAAAACCAGCTTTTAAACCCAATGCTAAATTAGCATTTTCACCTACTTTTAATGTATACGAAAAATCTCCATATACGTTCTGTTCTTCTACAGGGCCAATTTCATCTACAATTACAGACAAACCTAAACCTACATTTTTACCTACTGGTGAATTTATACCAAGTGTTAATGTTCTTGGTGCTCCATCGATACCAACCCATTGAGACCTTCCAAGTAAATTAATACTTAGAGCGTCATAAGACCCAGCATAAGCTGGGTTTATAATATTCATATTATACATGTACTGAGTGTACTGTGGATCTTGTTGTGCTTTTGCAGTAACAGTTAATAATAGAACTGCAATGATTGTTATAAGTTTCTTCATTTTTATTGCCTTTATCTTTTTATCTGTTATCTATTTAAATATACCCAACCTGCAATAGGTTTTCTTACGCCATCATTAAAGTAAATAGTATAGTAATAAGTTCCTGTTGGCACTGGTTTACTTTCATTTAAAGTTAACCTTCCTGTTGAATAACCATCCCACCATACTGGACTTGTTTTACCGTTATTATTATACTCATAAACTTGATTACCCCATCTGTTAAATATCTCTAACTTAAAGTTAGGGTATTTTGCTAATGCTGGTATTACAAACGTGTCATTTGTACCATCTCCGTTTGGAGAAAATGCGTTAGGAACTAAGTCGCAATTTGTAAGATCTAAATGATCTGGTATTTGATCATCATCACAATCTAACATAAATTCATCTACAGTAGCTATTCCATCGTTATCATCATCAATATCTTGGAAATCTTTTTTACCATCTTTATCTGAATCTCTAACAACATAATTTAAGATTCCGCTATCATCAAATGTTTCTAAACTGTTAAATAAACCATTGTTACCAGAACCTGTTAGAGAACCATCTATAACACCATCTCCATTTACATCTGCAGCTCCAGAGCCAGATTCTTCAAGATCTGTAACTCCATCTCCATCAGAATCTAAGTCTAAATGATCTGGAATACCATCATTATCTGTGTCTAAAGTGTTGTCTCCTCCATTTTCAATTAAATCTGGAATACCATCATTATCATCATCTAAATCTACTGAATCTGGCACGCCATCTCCATCTGTATCGTCAGAATCCAAATAATCTGGAATACCATCATTATCATCGTCATCATTATTTAAGTTACCATCGTTATTATTGTCTTCATCTTTAGTATCTATTCCATCTCCATCATCGTCTATGTCTAAATAATTTGGAATACCATCTCCATCTGTATCATCATCTTTAGGGTCTCCATTTATGTTATCTATATCCTCATCTTCAGTTGCTACTCCATCTCCATCATCATCTGTATCTAAATAATTTGGAATACCATCTCCATCTGTATCATCATCTCTTGGATCTCCATTAACCGTAACAACATCTTCATCTTTAGTTGGTACCCCATCTCCATCATCATCTGTATCTTGAAAATCTGAAATACCGTCTTTATCTGTATCTATTGGAGTATAATCTAGTACTCCGCTTTCAGGAACATCTTCTACACCATCAAATAATCCGTTAGATCCAGAACCTGTATCAGAACCGTCAATTCTACCATCATTATCACTATCTAATTCTCCATTGCCAGATTCTATTACATCATTTACACCATCTCCATCTGAGTCTGTATCTAAATGATCTGGAATACCATCTTTATCTGTATCTCTTAATGGATCTCCATTTTGCTCTACAGTATCAGGAATACCATCGTTATCATCATCTAAATCTACAGAGTCTGCTATTCCATCTCCATCTGTATCACCTTCAATTGTTATTGTTACTGTTGAAGTTTTACAAACTGAAGGATCTACTGTTGTATTACAAACTGTATAATCTACTGTTACAACTGTTCCTTCTTCCCCTAATGTTGGAATGTAAGTCATCTCACCTGTTAAAGGGTTAAAACTTATTAATCCTTTAGCGGTTCCAGTACCAGCGTTTACAAGTGTCGTATTTACTCCTGGTAAATAGTCATCATTTGCCAATACATTTACTATTCCTGCAACTTCTACAGTTACTGTTAAAGTATCTGGACCAACTGTTGGTACCAGAGGATTAGGATCTGTTGAATCTGGATTTCCATCATTATCATCATCTAAATCTGTAATGTCTGGATCACCATCTTTATCATTGTCTTTCTGAACTGTAATTGTTACTGTTGA
>CAXBIR010000043.1:0-25931 GCA_963975825.1 uncultured Polaribacter sp. | reverse complement strand
TAAATTTGGTGAAGGTCTAATTGTTAAACTATATTCTGAATTATGATTATAATTTTCGATAGGAATAACTGTTAAATTACACTTAACATTGTTTTTTAACCATTTTTCTCCATTAATCATTTGTCCATATTCTCCAATCGTCATTCCATAAACTACAGGAACTGGATGTTTACCAACAAAACTGGTGTGTTCCATTTCTAAAACAGGACCATCAATATAATGTCCATTAGGATTTGGTCTGTCTAAAATAATAACAGAAATTCCTGCTTCTGCACAAGCTTCCATAACATAATGTAAAGAAGAAATATAAGTGTAAAAACGAACACCAACATCCTGAATATCGAAAACAACAACATCTATACCTTCTAATTGTTTTGCAGAAGGTTTTTTACTTTTGCCATATAAAGATACAATTGGCAAACCTGTTTTTGTGTCTAAACCGTCTTTTACAACTTCTGCAGCATCTGCTTTTCCTCTAAAACCATGTTCTGGCGCAAACACTTTTTTAATATTTACACCGTTATAATTATGAAGAAAATCTACTAAATGTTGTGTTACTTTTTTAGAACCCATAACATTTGGCGCAACTTCAGCTCTTTGTAAAACAGTTAAAACAGAAGTTTGGTTTGCAACAATTGCAACATTTTTACCTTTTAATAAATTTAAATACAAACTAGTTCTTTCTGCACCAGTTTTTAAAACAGTAATTTTTTCTGTTATTTTTTTCTGAATAGGTTTTGTTTTCTGAGCGCAAGAAATCAGCTGAAAATTCAGTAAAAGAAATAAGAATAAATATGTACTTTTGAAAGGTTTAAAATTGATCATAATTTGAATTACGAGTTATTTATTGCAAAACGCATTATTGCTGGCAAAAAGTATAAAAATAGTATTTCATCTCCAATAATAAAAATTGCAATCACAGCAATTGCATTGGGGATAATTATTATGCTAATTGCTGTAGCAACTGCATCTGGTTTACAGACTAAAATTCGCGATAAAATGGCTGGTTTTAAAGGGCATGTTCAAATTCTAAATTACGATAATAATAATTCTGATGTTTCTATTGTACCTATAAACATTGAACAAGAATTTTATCCGGAATTTAAAAACATAGAAGGTATTAAAAATGTGCAAATCTTTGCTAATACTGGTGGTATTATTAGAACAGATACAGATTTTGAAGGTATTGTGTTTAAAGGAGTTTCTACAGATTATGATTGGTCTTTTATCAAAGAATATTTAATAGAGGGTAGAGTTCCTAATTTTAATCAGCCAAGAACTAAAGAAATTTTATTGTCTCAAACAATTGTTAATCGTTTGCAATTAAAATTAAACGATACAATTACTACTACCTTTTTAAAAACTACAAGTAAATTACCGTCTAACAAGAAATACACAATTGTAGGAATTTACAATACGGGCTTTTCTCAGTTTGATAAAAACGTAATGATTGGCGATATTAGAGAAGTACAAAACTTAAATAAATGGAGTGAAAACCAAGTTGGTGGTTTTGAGGTTATTTTAGATAATTTTGATAATATTGAAGAAAAAAACGAAGAAATTTATAGTGAAATTAGCATGACTTTAAATAGTAAATCTATTGTAGATTTATATTCTTCTGTATTTGATTGGATTAAATTATTTGACAATAACGTTTGGTTTATTATTGCAATTATGATTTTAATTGCAGGTATTAATATGATTACTGCTTTACTAGTTTTAATATTAGAACGCGTACAAATGATTGGTATTTTAAAAGCTTTAGGAAGTAATAATTCTAGTATTAGAAAAGTGTTTTTATATAATGCTTCTTATTTAATTTTGAAAGGTCTTTTCTGGGGTAATATTATTGGCTTATCTATTATTGGTATTCAGTATTTTTTTAAAATTATTACGCTAAATCCAGAAACATATTATGTTTCTACAATGCCAGTTCATATTTCTATTGGTGCAATTCTAGTATTAAATATTGGTACTTTGGCTTTGTGTTTTTTAATGTTAATAATTCCATCTTACATTATTACTAAAATAAATCCATCTAAGTCTATAAAATTTGCTTAAAAGCTTAATCTTCAAACCAATTAAACTGGTTTTTAATTATTTCATCTTTATTTTCTTCAATATTTTTTTTAAATGCTTTTGCTACAGAAGATAGGTTTTTAGATTTTAACCAAATTAAATTCCAATTGGTTTCAATAGGTAAATCTTTAATATTTAAAATTTGTAAATCTCCTTTTTGTAACTCATTTTTTATACCAATTATAGGCATTATAGAAATACCTAAACCAGCAATAACCGCTTGTTTTACAGCTTCGTTAGAAGTCAATTCCATTTTTTTTAAAACTTTAATTTTATTTTTCACTAAATATTTTTCCATAGCTAAACGAGTTGCAGAACCATTTTCTCTAAAAATAAAAGAAGATTTATTTAACTCTGCTAATAAGTTTTTTTTACTTGGTATATAATCTTTGTTGGCAACAAAATAAAGTTTGTTTTTCATTAATTCTATCTGCTCTATATTTAGTTTTTTAGGAATTGTAGAAACCATTGCAAAATCACAATCGTTATTTTCTAAACTTCTAATAACAGACATTTTATTGGTAACATCCATTGTTAAATCTACCATTTCATTTTTTCTAATAAAATCTGATAGAAAAAAAGGCATCGCATATTTAGCCGTAGAAACTATAGCAATTTTTAATTTACCAGCTATTTTTCCTTCAAAAAGAGCAGATTTATAGTTTATTGCTGCAACTTGTTCTAAAATTTTAAAAGCAGTTTCAGAAATTTCTTCACCAAATTCTGTTATGTATAATTTTCTACCAACTATTTCAAAAAGGGGTAATTTAAACTGATCTTGAAAATTCTTAAGCTGAATGGAAACTGCTGGTTGTGTTAAGAAAAGTTGTTCAGAAGCTTTTGTTACACTTTTAACTTCTGCGATTTTTCTAAAAATTTCTAGTTGATGTAAAGTATAGTTCATAAAATATTTTTATGTATTGTATAATAAATATAAATAAAAATATATGAAACAAACGTTCTTTCTTTGTAAAAAAATTAAACAATGAGTCAAACAGCAATTAAACCATCTGGACAAACAAAGCCGTTCAATAACGATGTTGTAATTCAGATTACAAAAGCACAATTAATTAAATTTTTACAATTTTTAATGATTATGGCAATGGTAACATTAAACATTTTAGCAATTAAAATTTCGAGTCCTTTTCTAAAAGAACTCTTTGTCTCTCAAGTTATTTTATTACTTGTTTATTTTATTAAAAACTCTAAATCTAACACAATTATTAAATAAAAAATCATGAATAACGCAACTCTAGAAGCATCTGCAATTGCTAACGAAACTACAAACCAACAATTAAAATTAATTGAAGGAAAATTCACAAAAAAAGAAGCATTAAATATTATTAATGATGTAGTTAATGTAAAAATTAACTTTCATAAACTACAAAGACTTTCTAGAACAGAGGGTAATATTAACGATAAATGTACTTATGATAATTCTAGAATAACAGAATTAATAGACGATAAAGCAGATATAAAATCTTTTTTAAGATCTCTAGAAGAAAACGGTAGAAATATAAAAATTTCTAGCACAATAGAGATTTCTATAGAAGAATAGATATTTTTTAAGTTGATTTGTTTGGTAGGAAAGGCTGTCTTAAAATAGACTTTCCTACTTTTTTTACGCCTAAAAACTAATTATGGATTTACATTATTTAATAGAAAATTTAACAAACCCAGCACTTTTATTTTTCTTTTTAGGCCTTGTGGCTGTTAATTTAAAAAGCGATTTAAAAATACCAGAAAACTCTTCTAAATTTATTTCTCTCTACCTTTTATTAGCCATTGGTTTTAAAGGTGGTCAAGAATTAGCACATAGTATTATAACCACAGAAATAATAAGCTCTTTACTTTTCGGAATTTTATTAGCCTTAATTGTACCTATATATTGTTATTATATTTTAAGAATAAAATTAAGTGTAGAAAACTCTGGTGCAATAGCATCTGCTTATGGTTCTGTAAGTGCAGTAACTTTTGTAACAACTATTTCTTTTTTAGAAATGTCTAACATTCCTTTTGGTGGTCATATGGTTGCAGTTATGGCATTAATGGAAGCGCCATCTATTATTATAGGAGTATTGTTAATAGCAATTAATAATAAAGATAAAAAAGATAAAATGTCTTTTAAAAAAGTAATTCACCATTCTTTAACTAATGGCAGTGTAGTTTTAATTATTGGAAGTTTATTGGTTGGTTATTTTACAAATGATGCACAAGCACAAGGAATTAAGCCTTTTACTACAGATATTTTTAAAGGATTTTTAGCAGTATTTTTATTAGATATGGGAATTACAAGTGGTGGTAAATTAAAAGCACTAATTAAAAAAGGCTGGTTTACACTGTCTTTTGCTATAGTAATACCTTTAATAAATGGTTGCTTAGTAGCTATAATTAGTAGTTTTTTTATGGAACAAGTTGGTAACAGATTATTAATGGCAATTTTGGCAGCAAGTGCATCTTATATTGCTGTACCTGCAGCCATGAAATTAGCAGCGCCAAAAGCAAATCCTGGTCTTTATATTCCTATGGCTTTGGCAATAACATTTCCTTTTAATATAACTATTGGTATGCCTCTATATCTTTGTATTATAGAAGTTTGTTAAGGTTTTTAGAGCGTTACCATGCAGAAAAAGCATGGTCGCGCTTTTCGTTATATCTTTTTTTCGGAGCTCAAAAAAGGATGTCACTGCAATCGCTAACGCAGAGAATCTAAAAACTATTAGCTTGCTAAAAAACAACAGACAATTTGCGTTAGCGATTGAATGGCATGTTTAAGCTCTTTAGCACTTTTGAAAAAAAAAGTGTTAAAAGCGAGTAATGAAAGCGCGACCTTTTTAGGGAACGCCCAAAAATAAGTATCTTTGCAGTCGAAATTTACGACATGAAATACGCAAAAAATATATTAGAAACTATTGGTAACACACCATTAGTTCAGTTAAACTCTGTAACTAAAGAAATAGACGCTTTAGTTTTAGCAAAAGTAGAAACTTTTAATCCAGGAAATTCTATTAAAGATAGAATGGCTTTAAAAATGGTAGAAGATGCAGAAGCAGATGGCCGTTTAAAACCTGGTGGAACTATTATAGAAGGTACTTCTGGTAATACAGGTATGGGTTTAGCTTTGGCTGCAATTATAAAAGGCTACAAATGTATTTTTGTAATGTCTGATAAGCAATCTAAAGAAAAAATGGACATTCTTCGTGCAGTTGGTGCAGAAGTAATTGTGTGTCCTACCAATGTAGAGCCAACAGATCCTAGATCTTATTATTCTGTTTCTAAGCGTTTAGGTGCAGAAACACCAAATTCTTGGTATGTAAATCAATACGATAATCCTTCTAACGCAATTGCACATTATGAGCAAACAGGACCAGAAATTTGGGAACAAACTGAAGGAAAAATCACTCATTTTGTAGTAGGTGTTGGTACTGGAGGTACAATTTCTGGAACAGCTAAATATTTAAAAGAGAAAAATCCTAATATTAAAATTTGGGGAATAGATACTTATGGTTCTGTATTTAAAAAATACCACGAAACTGGTATTTTTGATGAGAATGAAATTTACCCATATATAACAGAAGGAATTGGGGAAGATATTTTACCTAAAAATGTAGATTTTTCTTTAATAGACGGTTTTACAAAAGTAACAGATAAAGATGCTGCCGTTTATACTAGAAAAATTGCAAAAGAAGAAGGAATTTTTGTTGGTAATTCTGCAGGTTCTGCTATTAAAGGAATGCTTCAATTAAAAGAGCATTTTACAAAAGATGATGTTGTTGTTGTTTTATTTCATGATCATGGAAGTAGATATGTTGGTAAAATGTTTAATGATGATTGGATGCGTGAACGTGGTTTCTTAGAAGAAGAAATTAAAACGGCTGCAGATTTAATTAAAAATCATTCAGATAAACACTTGATTGCTGCACAAACAGAAGAATTAGTTTCTCATGCAATCGAAAGAATGCGCGATTTTAAAATTTCTCAAATTCCTGTAAAAGATATTACTGGTTTTGTTGGTTCTATAGATGAATCTGTATTATTACATAACTTTATATCAGATAAAAACATTGCCGATAAACCTATTAAAGATATTATGGGAAAACCTTATCCTGTAGTAAAATTAACAGCAAAATTAGATGAGATTTCTAAATTAATTACGAAAGAAAATCAAGCTGTTTTAGTAGATTTAGAAAATGGTAATCATCAGATTATTACAAAATATGATATTATAAGTGCAATTTAAATAATTGTAAAACTTTAATTTAAAAGAGGCTTTCTAGAAATAGAAAGCCTCTTTTTTTGTTTACTGTATCGTATTTATAAAAAGTGGTTTTTGTTCTTTTTATTAGTGTTTTGTAGGTGTTTTTGTCTTTTTATTATTTTTTATGAAGTAAAAAACAATTTACATTGAATTTTTAACATTTTTCTGTTCATTAAAATGCATACCTTTATCAAGAATTAACCAACATATTTTTTAAAAATGAAACATTTAAAAGTGCTATTTTTTCTTTTTGCAATAGTTGCATGTAAAGAAGCTAAACAAGAAACAGATAAAGAAGAAGATGTAATGTCTAAAGCTAAAGAAATTCACAAACGTGTAATGACTTTAGATACTCATGTAGATATAAACGTTGCAAATTTTACAGATAGTATTAATTATACTCAAAAATTAAAAAACCAAGTAAACTTGCCAAACATGGAAGAAGGTGGTTTGGATGTCGCTTTTTTTATAGTGTATACTGGTCAGGGAGATTTAACTGAAGAAGGTTATGATAAAGCATATAAAAACGCAATGAGTAAGTTTGATGCAATTCATAAACTTACAAAAGAAATTGCACCAGAAAGAATAGGTTTAGCAGTAAATTCTAAAGAAGCTAGAGATATTTATGCCTCTGGAAAAAAAGTGGCAATGATTGGTGTAGAAAATGCATATCCTTTAGGAACAGATATTTCTAGAGTAAAACAATTTTACGATTTAGGAGCTAGATATATGAGTCTTTCTCATAATGGTCATAGTCAGTTTTGTGATTCTAATACAGGTGAAGCAGATAATATCTGGTTGCACAATGGTGTTAGTGATTTAGGAAAAGAGGTAATTAAAGAAATGAATAAATGGGGAATTATGATTGATGTTTCTCATCCTTCTAAAAAATCTATGAAAGACATGATTGAGTTATCTAAAGCTCCAATTATAGCATCTCATTCTTCTGCAAGAGCATTATGTAATCACAGTAGAAATTTAGATGATGAACAATTACAATGGATGAAAGAAAATGGTGGAGTTGTACAAACTGTTGCTTTTAGTTCTTATGTGAATACTGAAAAAGATAAAACATATAAAGATGAACTTAACAAAGTTGTAAAACAGTTAGCAGAGGCTGAAGGTGTAGAAATGATGACTTGGGCTGAAGCAAGAAAATTAGATGCAGATAAAAGAGATGCCTTTATTGCAAATTATAGAAGATTGTCTAAAGAGGCAAAAACAAAAATGAAAACTTCTGAAGTTTCACCTGTAAATGTATCAGATTTTGTAGATCATATAGATTACTTAATTAAAAAAATAGGAATAGACCATGTTGGTATAAGTTCAGATTTTGATGGTGGAGGAGGAGTAGATGGTTGGAATGATGCATCTGAAACTTTAAATGTAACTTTAGAATTGGTAAAAAGAGGTTATACAGAAAAACAAATAGCGCAACTTTGGAATGGTAATTTATTACGTGTTTTAGATGAAGTAGAAAAAGTAGCTAAAGATATTCAGACAAAATTATAAAATAATTATAGTTTTATTTATAATCTAAAAAACCATCTCAAATGAGATGGTTTTTTATTAAATTAATTCAAATAATTTACACAATGAAAACAGTTTACTACGTTGCTTTCATAAATATACTTCGCAAGTACTGTGCCAAACTTATTTTTTATATTTAAAAATGTTAATTTATTATGATTTTTATATTTTTTTCAATAAAAAAACGATTCTATTTACAGAATCGTTAGTTTTTATAGGTTTTTGATGTGAATAATTTTCTATTTCAATAGAATTATTATTAACTTTAAATTATTTAAACAGCATGTTTGTGTGCTTTGTAAGAAGAACGCACTAATGCACCACTTTCTACATACATAAAGCCCATTTCTAAGCCTAAAGTTTCATATTTTTTAAATTGCTCTGGAGTTATAAATTCTTTAACAGGTAAATGTTTTTTAGAAGGTTGTAAATACTGTCCAATAGTAATAACATCGCAATTTACTTCACGCAAATCTTTCATTGTTTGTATTACTTCTTCTTCAGTTTCACCTAAACCTAACATTAAGCCAGTTTTAGTTCTCATACCATTTTCTTTTAAGTACTTTAAAACACCTAAACTTCTATCGTATTTTGCTTGTATTCTAACTTCTCTAGTTAATCTTCTAACAGTTTCCATGTTATGAGATACAACTTCTGGATGTACCTCTATAATTCTGTCTATTTGTTTTGTGTTTCCTTGAAAATCTGGAATTAATGTTTCTAGAGTAGTTTTTGGGTTTGCTCTACGAATTGCATCAACAGTTTCTGCCCAAATAATAGAACCACCATCTTTTAAATCGTCTCTGTCTACAGAAGTAATTACGGCATGTTTAATGCTCATTATTTTTATAGAACGTGCTACTTTTTCAGGTTCATCCCATTCTACTGTTTCAGGTCTTCCGGTTTTTACACCACAAAAACCACAAGAACGCGTACAGATATTACCCAAAATCATAAATGTTGCGGTTCCTTCTCCCCAACATTCACCCATATTTGGGCAACTACCACTTGTACAAATGGTGTTTAATTTATATTTATCTACTAAACCTCTTAGGTCTGTGTATTTTTTACCCACAGGTAATTTTACACGTAACCATTTTGGTTTTTTTGGTCTTTCAGGAAGTACTACAGATTCTATTGCCATTTCTTAACTTAATTGAATTGCAAATTTACGAAGAAAAGATTTAAATACTAGTTAAAACGAAATAGTAAAGTTATTTATAAATAGAATATTTAAAACCAAAGTAATTAGGTTTTTTATTAGAAACTAAGACTTCTTTATAATCTCTGCAAGTAATTTTTTTGCACGTAATAGTTTCACTTTTACGTTATTCATTGGTTCGTTAATCTGATCTGAAATTTCTTTATAACTTAATTCCTGAAAATATCGTAATTGAATAACTTCTTGATATTTAGGTTTTAGTTGTTTAATATCTCTTAGCAGTTTCGCTAAATTTTGCTCTCTAATAATTTTGTCTTCTGGTGTAGGATTTTCATCTACAACCAAATACACTTTTTCTTCTTGTTCTTTTGAAGTTTCTATTGCAATAGAGTTGTTTTTTTTACGAAGTAAATCTATATGTATATTTTTAGATATGGTAATTAACCAAGTTTTAAAAACATATTTATCATCAAAAGTATTAATCTTATCGAAAGCCTTAGAAAAGGTTTGTATAGTTATATCTTCAGTGTCATTTTCGCTTTTTGTACGTTTTAGTTGATAATTGTAAACGTCTGACCAAAAGAAATTCAACAAAAAACGAAATGCAGATTGATCTCCATTTTTTGCTTTTATAATATAGGTTTCTATGTTTTTGTCGTTTATTTCCAATGATTTGGTTTTGATATCAAATTACTGATAAATATACTAAATTGAAATAATAATAAACCAATTTCTAAAAAAGGTAGAAAATAAATAATTTGTGTTTCTTTTAATTTTTTTGCAGATAAACCAACAACTATAAATTGTACTAAATAATAGCTTAAAATTATTGGTAAAATAAATTGCCAAGGATACACAAAAAATAGAATTGTTGCAGTAATCAGTAAAAAAACTTTAGATAGAAAAAATAAACCAAGAAAGAATTTGTGCTTCGTTTTATAATAGTTTGCTGTAGAAATATGTCTTCTTTTCTGTTGAAACCACTCTTTAAAAGATTTTGGAGCTTCTGAAACAGTAAAACTGTTTTCAGAAAGGCAAATTTGTGTATTTTCTTTATTTGCAGCGTCTTGTATAAATAAATCGTCGTCTCCAGATTTTATTTTTATATGTTTTATAAAACCATTTACATTAAAGAATTCACTTTTTGTATACGCAAGATTTCTACCAACACCCATATAAGGTGCACCTAATTTTGCGTAATTAAAGTATTGAATAGCAGTTAATAAAGTTTCGAAACGGACAAATAAGTTTACTAGTTTTTTTGTTTTTTTATATTTTCCGTAACCTAAAATAATAGTTTTTTCTGAAGCGAAATTTTTTGCCATTTCAGAAATCCAATTCTTAGAAACCGGCTTACAATCTGCATCAGTAAATAGTAAGTGTTCGTTTTTTGCTGCTTTTATACCTAAAGTAAGAGCGTATTTTTTATTTCCCCAGAAAGCTTCAATGTTTTCTACACTAATAATTTTAATGTCAGCATGCTTTTCTTTAAAAGCCTCCATAACGTCTTCAGTTTCATCTGAAGAAGCATCGTTAATTAGAACAACTTCAAAATCTTTATAATTTTGATTTAAAATAGAAGGTAAAAATTCTTGAAGATTTTTCGCTTCATTTTTAGCACAAATTATTACCGAAATAGGAATTTCTTGAAGTTTTTTTTCTTTTTTTTTATCTTTAAATAAAAATGAAGAAAAACATATGTAATAAATAATTTGAATTGCTGCAAATGCTACAAAACTGTAGAAAAGTACAGATATTATCATTTAAAAATAAAGATTAATTATGTTCTGGTTCTGCGCAATCTGCATATTGTTCAGGTGTCTTTCCACAAAAACCACAAGACTCTCCACTTTTGTTTAACATTGGGTTTTGGCTTGCACAAGTTCCTGCAAATTTACCATCTTTTTTTGCCCAAATTTTAATTGCAATTCCTGCAACACCAAGTCCTAATAATACTAAAGTAATCAGTAATAGTTTCATAAGTAATGTTTCTAATGCAAAGATACGTATTCTAATTGTTACCTAAAAAATCATGTAAACTTTATTTTACTTCGTGACTTTTTATTTTTTATGGTGTCCAAATTTTGAACAAACTAAAACAATATAATGGATACAATTACAGAATCTTTACAAAATTTTTATAATTCTATTTCTTCTGGTTTAGGAGATTGGGGTTTACAATTAATTGGTGCAATTGCAGCTTTAATAATTGGTCTTTGGATTATTAGAATGATTATGAAAGGAATTTCTAAAGCGTTTGAAAGAACAAATTTAGATGAAACTTTACAACCATTTCTTCTAACAACTATTGGCTTTCTTTTAAAACTATTGTTAATTATATCTATTGCTGGTATAGTAGGCTTACCTATGGCTTCTTTTGCAGCATTACTGGCAGGTGTTGGTTTGGCAATTGGTGCTGCATTTAATGGTTCTTTAGGACATATTGCTTCTGGTGTTATGTTGCTAATTTTTAAGCCATTTAAAGTAGGAGATTTAATTAAAACAAACGGTGCTTTTGGTTTTGTAAAAGAAATTTCTGTTTTTGTAACGGTAATAGAAACGTTTCAAAATGAAACAGAAATTATACCAAATTCTGCAATAACTTCTAATAAAATTACCAATTTAACTAAAATAGGAAATTTGCGTATAGACATGCCATTTGCTATTAGATATGGTTCTGATATTGCAAAAGCAAAACAAATTGTTTTAGATGTTTTAAATAAAGATAAAAACGTTTTACAAGAAGGCGCAAACAAACCAAGGGTTGCTGTAAATAATTTGGGGCAAAATAGTGTAGAGTTATTAGCTTTACCTTATGCAAATTGCGAAAATTATTGGGATGTTTATTGGGATACAAGACAAGAAATTGTTGAAGCTTTAGGTAACGCTGGTTATGAAGCACCTTTGCCACAAAGAGTTGTTACAATGACTAAATAATAAATTTTATATTTAATAATAAAGAAAAGACTGTTTATCTAAACAGTCTTTTTTTGTATGTTTACTTTTTTGAAAACAATAATATTGACGGAAGAAAACTTAATAATACAATTAAAATCGGGGAAACAAACTGCTTTTAGTCAACTTTTAGATGACTATCAACAGAAAGTTTTTGGAACCTGTATTTCTTTTGTGCCAAATAAAGAAGATGCAGAAGATATTGCACAAGAAGTTTTTTTAGAAGTTTTTAAATCTATTTCTAAGTTTAAAGGAGATTCTAAACTATCTACTTGGATCTATAAAATAGCAACCAATAAGTGTTTAGAGTTTATTAGAAAAAAGAATACTAAAAAAAGATTTGCATTTATGCAAACTATTATAGGAAACGAGATTCCGTTAGATAAAACAAGTTATTTTACAGAAGTAAATCATCCTGGTATTTTATTAGAAAATAAAGAAAAATCGGCAACTATTTTTAAGGCCATAAATACTTTACCAGAAGCACAGAGAGTTGTTTTTACATTGGCCAAGATAGATGATAAAAGCTATCAAGAAATAGTAGAAATTACGGGTAAAAGTTTATCATCCATAGAATCTTTAATGTTTAGGGCAAAGAAGAATTTACAAGAAAAATTAACAAATTTTTATAAAAATGATAATTAGGCGCAAGTTTTTAAAAGAACTAGCATCTAAAACAATATAACGTTATTTTATAACTGAAATAAAATGAGTAAAAAAGAAATACATCAAAAAGTAGAAGATACCTTTAAGGTATTAGATCACATTGATAAAGTAGAAGTAAATCATTTTTTTAAGCACAAAGTTTTACAGAAACTAAATGCAGAAAAAGAAGAGAAGAAAATTGCTTTCTCTTGGTTAACACCACAATTTCAATTAGCAACTTTAGCTATTGTTTTATTGTTAAATGTAGGAACTATTTTTTATACTTTTTCAAGTTCAAATGATACTTCAACCAATACAATAGAAACATTTTCTAAGGGCTATTCTTTACAATCTAGTAATAATTCTCTTTTAAATTAATAGATATGAAATCAAAATTACTTCCTATTTTACTGTTTTTATTAATCCTTTTAAATGGATTTTTAATTTTTATGTTGGTACAAAAACCACATGAAAAACAACAAAATAGACCTGAAAGAAATTTTTTAATTGAACAGCTACAATTTACAAAAAGCCAAAAAGATAATTTTTTAAAGTTAGATAGAATACATAGAGATGCTATGTTAGATATAGATAGAAAAATTATAGATAATAAAGATGTCTTGTTTAATTCTTTTTCTAAAGAAAATTTTAATGTAGATACTATTACAAGTAAAATAGGAGCTTTACAAGCTAAGAAAGAAGTAGAAGTTTTTACCTTTTTTAGTGAAGTTAGAAAACTATGTACAGAAAAACAAGTGGTTAAATTTGATAAAATTATTAACCAAGCACTTAATTTCGGAGACAATAGGCCATCAAGAAAAGGTAATGATAGGCCTCCTCCAAGAGAAAGAGGAAATAGACCACCACCAAGATAAAATTACAATTTCTAAATTAACAAAAAACCTTATTTCTGCAAAGAAATAAGGTTTTTTGTTAAAGTAAAGTTAACGTGCACAAGTTTTTAAAAAGACTTGCATCTAAACTAATATAAACTTAAAAACACCATTAAAGATGAAAAAATTAGTAAACAAAGTAATAGGAACATTCGCATTAATTTTATTAATGTCTACAACAGCTTTTGCACAACAAGATAACAGAGAAGAAAAACCAAAAGGGCCACCTTCTGTTAAGCAAATTTTAAAAGATTTAGATTCTAATGAAGATGGTAAAATTTCATTAAAAGAAGCTAAGGGGCCATTAAAAAAAGATTTTAAAAAAATAGACACTAATGAAGATGGTTTTATTTCAAAAAAAGAGCTTAAAAATGCACCAAAGCCAAAAAGAAAAGAAAGACCAAGAAACTAAAAATTAATAAAAGTATAAACTAAACCAGCATATATGAGAAATTTTAAAACCATATTATTTTCAACAATTATTGTTTTAATTGTATTTTCTTGTTCTAGTGATGAAGTAGAGGATGTAATAACAGAAATAGAAGTAGAGGAGGAAGTTGTAATTGATGATACAGATTTTATTGCCACAGATTGGACAACAGAAACACACAGTAAAGATGCAGATGCTAATTTTAATGAAGTTTTTGAAGACAATACTGTAAAAAGATTAGATTTTGTAATTACAGAAGCACGCTGGCAAACAATGTTAGATAATATGACAAGTTTGTACGGTACTTTTGGACAAAGGGGAGCAAGTGGTTTTTCAGATGAAAATCCTGTTTTTGTTCCAGGAGAAGTTTTTTTTGAAGGAAAACAGTGGTATAAAGTTGGTTTAAGATTTAAAGGAAACTCTAGTTTGCAATCTAGTTGGCAATCTGGTATTTTAAAACTATCATTTAAATTAGATTTTGATGAATTTGAAGACGATTACCCTCAAATTAAAAATCAGCGTTTTCATGGCTTTAAAAAATTAAGTCTAAAAAACAATTATGACGATAAATCTATGCTAAGAGAAAAAGTAGCAACAGATGTTTTTAGAAACGCAGGTTTGGTAGCTTCACATACAGCATTTTATACACTTTATGTAGATCATGGAAACGGACCAGAATATTTTGGATTATATACCATGGTTGAAGAAGTAGATGATACCGTTTTAGATACACAGTTTTCTGACGATGATGGTAATTTATATAAGCCAGATGGAACTGCAGCTACTTTTGCAAGCGGAACTTTTAATGAAGAGGAATATGTGAAAAAGAATAATGAAGATGAAGCAGATTTTTCTGATGTATCTAGTTTATTAACTGTTTTACATGATAATTCTAGAACAACAGATGCAGCAACTTGGAGAACAAACTTAGACGCAGTTCTAGATACAGATGTATTTTTAAAATACTTAGCAGTAAATACTGTTATTCAAAATTGGGACACTTATGGTAGAATGACGCATAATTATTTCTTATATAATAATCCTGATACAAGTAAATTAACTTGGATTCCTTGGGATAATAATGAAGCTTTACAAGAAGGAAAACAAGGAGGTTCTCATACTTTAAATTTCTCTGGATTAACAGCTTCAGAATGGCCACTTATTGGTTATATGTATCAAGATGAAGTATACAAAGCAAAGTATAATGCTTATGTAAAAGATGTAAAAGAAAATGCGTTTAATGAAACTGAAATACAAGCTTTATACACAAGTTATGCCTCTTTAATAGAACCTTATGCAACTTCAGAAATTTCTGGTTATACATTTTTAAATAACAGTTCAGAATTTCAAACGGCTGTAAACCAGTTAAAAAGTCATGCTACAAGTAGAAAAAATGCAGTAGAAAATTATTTAGATTAATAAATTAAAAATTTGAGTTTGGTTGATTGATTGAAGGCTTCGTAAGAAATTGCGAAGCTTTTTTTAAATAAATTAAAAAATAACGCAAGTTTTTTTAAAAAATGACATCTAAATAAACATAACAAGATTAAAAAAAAACAAATGAAGAATCTAAATATTAAAATATTAAGCTTTTTAGCTATTATGTTTACGGTAATAAATGCTTGTAGTTCATCTGCAGATATTAATGAAGAACAAGAAGAAACTACAGGAACATTACATAATGCATTTGCAGAATTTGATGAAAATGAAACAGATATATATTTACAGGGTTCTAATGTTGTAATAGAAACAACAGGTTTACCAAATCATAAAACCCCATATTGGAGCGAGAGTCACCCATTATACATTGCACCAACTGTAACAAATACTGCAAACATGACTCCAACAAGAATAGATACTTCTGGTAGAGATAATTCTGCGACTTTAACAGTGTCACAAAATGCGACTTTAGCTAATTCAACAACATCTACACAGTTAGGTGCAGTTGGTATAGCTGTAAGTGGTGCTTACTTATATAATGATCAAGAAGGAAATGGAGCTTTAGACTCTGCTGCAGGTAGTTTAGATTATTCTGGTGCACATATTGGGCCTTCCGATTATCATTATCACTTAGAACCGTTAGCTTTTTCTGATGATGATGATAAATTAAATGGTATTATATCTGATGGATTTTTTATTTATGGAAGAAAATGTAATTCTACAGGAACATATCCCACAGATTTAGATTCTTCTGGTGGTCATACAAGTACAACACAACATACAACAACAGCAGAATATCATTATCATATAATTAACGAGCTATATTCAACCACAGGAAGATATATCGTTTTTGCTGGACCTTATAAAGGAACACCAAATGCAGTTAGATAAATATTTTTTTTTAGTATTACTATTTGTTTTTGGTAGTTGTAAAAACCAGACTAACCAAAAAACAATTATAACAGGTACTAAAGAAATTGTAAATATTCTTATTCCTAAACAACAGGTAAAATTGAATCCACTAAAAGGGCAATGGTTTTACAAAAACCAACCTTTTAATGGTTATGCAGTTACTTATTACAAAGAAAATATTTTATCAGAAAAAATAGGTTTTTTAAATGGAAAAAGACAAGGTAAAGCTTATAAATATTTTGATGACGGAACTATAAAAAGTGAAGCCAATTATGTTCAAAATAAACTTGATGGTTTAAAAGTAAATTATTTCAAAAATGGAAATATATATTTAGAATCCAATTTTATTAACGGAAAGAAACATGGTGTTCAAAAAACTTGGTTTTTAAACGGGCGATTAGCAAAACGTAAAAATTTAATTGAAGGTCAAGAAAATGGTTTGCAACAAGCCTGGTTAGAAAATGGTAAGATTTACGTTAATTATGAAGCTAAAAATGGAAGAACTTTCGGCTTACAAAGAGCAAATTTATGTTATCAATTAAAAGATGAAGAAGTTACAGAAAATAGTAAATAGTTTTTTATTAGTGTTGGTTTTTGGAGTGATGACCAGTTGTAAGAACACAAAAAAAGAAGAGGTTTTGAGTAGAGTAGACGCTTTACCTTATTATAATGAGGCTTCGTTTACACCAAAATGGATTTCCTCTAAAAGTGATGAGTTAAAGAGTTTTCATAAAATACCAGATTTTAGTTTTACAAATCAAGATGGTAAAAATATTTCACAAAAAACATTTGAGGATAAAATTTATGTAACAGATTTCTTTTTTACGACCTGTCCAGGTATTTGTCCTAAAATGACTAAAAATATGGACATACTTCAGCAAGAGTTCTTAAATGATAATTCAGTCTTGTTGCTTTCACACTCCGTAACACCAAGTATAGACTCTGTTCAGCAATTAAAAAAATATGCATTAGATAAAAATGTTGGTAAAAACTGGCATTTAGTAACTGGTAATAAAAAAGAAATTTACGATTTAGGAAGGCAATCTTACTTTGTTGAAGAAGATTTAGGAGAACCAAAAGGAATAGATGATTTTTTACACACAGAAAACTTTGTCTTAATTGACAAAAACAAACACATTAGAGGTATTTATAACGGTTTAAATAAAAATTCTGTGATGCAGTTAATTGGAGATATAAAAACGTTAAAGAAAGAAAAGTAAAGATTATAAATAGTCAAAAAAAGCCTAACAAGTTATTAATTTAAAAGCAAATATAAATAAAGTGAAAAATTTTAAGAAAAATAGTATCTGGGCATTTGGTGTTTTAATAGTCTTAATTTATTCTTGCTACAGTTGTAACAAAGAAGACAGTGTAATAACAGAAGAAGAGACAAACAATGCAATAAGCGTAAATTCAGACTTTTTTTTAACTGACGGAAATAATGTAACAATAACAACGGTAAATTGTACTTTGTCTGATGGAACAGTTACAAAATGTTATGAAATTGTATCTAAAAATACTCCAACCGATCATGAAATGGGACCTTGGTGTCTAGATAATATTGCTGATGGTGCAGATAAAGGTGGTATTTGGTTAGAAAACGGAGAAGTTTATGACGTAGATGGTGCTTTTATTAAAAATATGGCAACTTTTTATAATGATAGTAAATGGAAAATGTATGATGCTAATGGAGATATTTATACAACAGAAACAGAAGATGATTGTGCAAATGCAGCAAACCCAAATGTAGGAGTAGAATACGAAAATTTTTGTGTAGAATGTTTACCTTCTTATATTACAGACTTATCTCAAACATATACAATTCCTGTAACGCCAGTAAAATTATCTAGTGAAGTTAGTTTTGGCGGACCAGGACCAGGAAGTTCCGGTCCTTCGCAAAGAGGTATCGCTTTTAACGGTGTTGTATTTGATGCACCAGCACCAACAGATGCAATTTTAGGAGCTTATACGTTGGCGCCATTTGATGATGCAGGAGGTCATATTAACTTAAATGCAGGATATCATTACCATGCAGCTACAGGTGTGTCTAAAGAAATTGTACAAACAGATGGTCATGCACCAATGATTGGTTATGCAATTGATGGACATGGATTGTATGCACAGTTAGATGAAGATGGAAATGAACCAACAGATTTAGATAGTTGTAGGGGGCATTCAGATGAAACAAGAGGATATCATTATCATGTTGCAGCTCCTGGAACAAATAGTTTTATAGATTGTTTAAAAGGAGCGTACGCTTTATAAAATTATAAGATGATTAGATATATCACTATTTTAAGTTTTTTTTTATTTTCAAATTTGATAAATGCACATCAAGTAGATTTATCTACAGTTGTTTTGGTTGAAAAAGAAAATAACACTTGGATTCTTCAGGTAAGAGCTCCTTTAACAGCTTTTCAGCAAGAAATAAAAATACATTATGCTAAGACACCATATAAGAGTCCAGAAGAATTTAAAGAAATGGTTTTAGCGCATTTGCGTAAAAATATTTCATTAGTTTTTAATGGTAATCAATCTCTGTTATTAAAAAAAGGATTTGTAAAATTAGGACACGAAACAAATGTTGTTTTTGAAGTTGATACAATTCCCGAAGAAATAAATGATTTAGTAGTAAAAAACACCTCTTTTCAAAATATTTATAAAAGTAAGAGTGCATTGGTTATTTTGAAAGAAGGTTTTAGTAAAAAGAAATTTGTTATTAATTCTGATAATAATTATAGTTTAGAATTAAAAACTGAAGGAAATCAATTTATTGAAAAATCAATAAATAAAAATAAAACAGAAGTAAAATTAAATGCTTTTTTTATTTTGTTCTTTGTTTTTGTAATTGTTTCAATTGTACTTTATAAAAAGCAAAAAAGGGAATTAATATTAGGTTAAACGCGGGGATGTTTAAAACTAAAAAGTCTCATTATTAAAACATTGAGGCTTTTTTTATGTAATAATATTCACTTCAATTTCCAATGAAATTCCGAAGTTTTTAAATACTTTTTCTTGAATTTTTTGAGCTAATAAATAAATTTCTTTACCAGAAGCATTACCGTAATTTACTAAAACTAATGCTTGTTTTTCATGTATACCAGCATCTCCAAAACGTTTTCCTTTAAAACCACTTTGTTCTACTAACCAACCTGCAGGAACTTTAATTTCTGTATCGGAAACTGGATAATTAGGTATGCTTGGGTTTTCTTTTTGAAGTTCTAAGAATTGATCTTTAGAAATTACAGGGTTTTTAAAAAAACTACCACTGTTTCCAATTTCTTTTGGATCTGGTAATTTAGATTTTCTAATAGCAATTACAGCACTAGAAACATCTTTTAAAGAAGCATTTGTAATGTTTTTAGAAGCAAGTTCAGTCTCAATTGCTCCGTAAGAAGTATTTAAATTATGGTTTTTTTTAGTTAGTTTAAAAGCAACAGAAGTTAAGATTACTTTACCTTTGTGAGAGTTTTTAAAAATTGAATTTCTATAACCAAAATTACAAGTTTCGTTAGAGAAAGAAACTAGTTTACCTGTTTCTATTTCTAAGCCTTCTACTTTTGTAATTACATCTTTAACTTCTACACCATAAGCGCCAATATTTTGTATTGGACAAGTACCAACATTTCCAGGGATTAGAGATAAATTTTCTATTCCCCCATAATTATTTTCAATACACCACAAAACAAATTCATGCCAATTTTCTCCTGCGTTAACAGTTAAATAAACATTATTTTCATCTTCTCTATCAATAGAAATTCCTTTAAAATCTATATGAACAACTAGTTTTTCAATATCTTTTGTAAGTAACATATTACTTCCACCAGAAATTAAGAATATATCTTTTTCTACTTTTAGAAGTTGTTGTAATTCATAAACAGAAGTAACAGATATAAAACGTTTGGCATTTACTGAAATGCCAAACGTATTATAGTTTTTAAGTGATATGTTTTGTTGAATTTTCAACTAGTTAGGGTATTGTTTTAAAGCTTCAGCTAAAATTTCTACAGAACGTTTTAAATCGGTTTTATTTAAAACATACGCCATTCTAATTTGGTTTTTTCCTTCACCTGGTGTAGAATAGAATCCACTAGCAGGAGCAACCATTACAGTTTCATTATTTAAGTTAAAATCTTCTAAAATCCATTGTGCAAAATGATCAGAATCTTTAACAGGTAATTCTGCAACACAGTAAAAAGCACCTTTAGGATTTGCTACTTTTACACCGTCAATTTTTCCTAGTTCAGAAACTAATGTATTTCTTCTTTCTACATATTCTTCAATTACATCATCAAAATAAGATTGTGGTGTGTCTAATGCAGCTTCACTAGCTATTAAAGCATATGTTGGTGGGCTTAGTCTTGCTTGTGCAAATTTAATTGCAGTTTTAACAAATTCTTTGTTTTTAGAAACAATACAACCAATTCTTGCACCACACATACTGTAACGTTTAGAAACAGAATCTATAACAATTGCATTGTTTTCTAAACCTTCTAAAGAAAGTACAGATGTGTGTTTTAAACCATCATAAGTAAATTCTCTATAAACTTCATCAGCAATTAAAAATAAATCGTGTTTTAAAACAATTTCTTTTAATTTTTGAATTTCTTCTTCAGAATATAAATAACCTGTTGGGTTACCTGGGTTGCAAATTAAAATTGCTTTTGTTTTACTAGTTATTAGTTTTTCAAAATCTTCAATTTTTGGCAATGCAAAATTATCTTCAATTTTAGAAATTACAGGAACAACTGTAACACCAGAAGCTGTAGAAAAACCATTATAATTTGCATAAAAAGGTTCTGGAATTATAATTTCATCACCCGGATCTGTAATACTACCAATAGTAAAAAGCAAAGCTTCAGAACCACCAGTGGTTGCAATAATATTATTTGCATCTACAGGTATGTTATTTTTTACATAATATTTAGCAAGTTTAGTTCTGTATTCTTCAGAACCTTCTGATCGTGCGTAAGAAAGTGTTTCTATAGTATTGTTTTTTACAGCATCTAAAGCAACCTGAGGTGTTTTAATATCTGGCTGACCAATATTTAGGTGAAAAACTTTAACTCCTCTTTTTTTAGCATCTTCTGCAAACGGAACCAATTTTCTAATTGGAGATTCCGGCATTTGTATTCCTTTTTTAGATATTGAAGGCATAATATTATTTTGTAAAATTTATCTATGCAAATTTGCAAAATATATTTTAGATGTTGCATTATATTATTGAAAGTTTAACGGTTAATTTTTTATTAAAAATTAATTTATAACTGTTTTATTGTTGTAAATTTAGAAAAAACAGAAAATATCAATTTGAATAAAAAACTATCTATCTTATTTATACTGCTTTTATCTATAATATTTAACAGTTATTCTCAAGCAGGTTTTCGTTTTCAAAATAAATCTCAAACTAAACAAAGAGTTTCTTTTAAACTTATAAATAACTTAATTATAATTCCAGTTACAATTAATGAAAAAAAATTGTCTTTTATATTAGATACTGGTGTAAACAAAACAATTATTTTTAATGTTTCTGAAAATGATAGTATTGGGCTTCTAAATCCTAAGAAAATAACTTTAAGAGGTTTAGGAAACGGTGAATCTGTAGATGCAGTTATATCTGAAAATAATAAGATGAATATTAAAGGTTTAATAGGTTATAATGAGTCTATTTATGTAATTTTAAAAGACTTTTTTGATTTGTCTAGTAGAATGGGAACAACCATTCATGGAATAATTGGTTATAATTTATTAAAAAATTTTGTTGTTAAGATTAACTACAAAAGTAAAAAGATAGATTTTTATAATCCAGATTCTTATAAATATAAGAAGTGTAAGAAATGTGAAATTTTACCTATTCAGTTTTATAGAAAAAAACCATTTGTAAATGTTAAAGTGCAATTAGACACTGTAGCAAATAAATTAACAGATGTAAAATTATTAGTAGATTCTGGTGGTAGTGATGCTCTTTGGCTTTTTGAAGATTCTAAAAAAGAGATAAAAACACCCAATAAGTTCTTTAATGATATTTTAGGAGAAGGTTTAAGTGGCTCTATTTATGGCAATAGAAGTAGAATACCTATGTTAAAAATAGGTAATTTTGAAATAGAAAAACCTACAGTTTCTTTTTTAGATACAACATCTACAAAAAATGCAAGAAAGCTTAAAAATAGAAACGGTAGCCTTGGAGGGAATGTATTAAAAAGGTTTGTTGTTTGGTTAGATTATCCGAATAGGCAAATTATGCTAAGAAAAAAAGGTTCCTTCACATCTGGTTTTAATTATAATATGTCTGGCTTAGATATTGTTTATAATGGTAAACAATTAATAAAAGAAGAGAATAATACTCTTGCAAAAGATGCTTTTAATAATAAATTAGATACTAAAAACACCATTTCTTTTGTTACCAACTATTCATATAAATTTAGGCCTTCATATAAAATTAAAAGAGTTGTAAAGAATTCTGTTGCAGACAAAGCAGGTTTAAAAGCTGGCGATCTTATTGTTTCTATTAATAGAAAACCAGTATATACATATACTTTAAATGAAATTATACATAAACTACAAGAGAGAGAGCATAAAAAAATACAAATAAAAATAGATAGAAATGGGGAGAAACTGAATTTCAGTTTTCGCTTAGAAAAAAGAATTTAATTGTTAGAAAGTAAACTTTTTTCCTTTTCTAATAAAGTATTGTTGTCTACATAACCTCTAATTTTTAATATTTTTCTAGATAGTTTTGCATTAGAAATAATGGTAATTTGTTTAGAAAAACCACCAGCTCTTTTTGTGTCATAAGAAACTTTTATTTCACCTTTTTCACCAGGCATAATTGGCTGTTCTGGTTTTTTAGGAATTGTACAACCACAAGAAGACTGTATGTTTTTAATAATTAAAGGCGCATCACCTACATTTGTAAAAACAAAAATTCTCTCTCCATTAGAGCCTTTACTTATTTTTCCATAATTAATAGATTCCTTTTCGAATTTAAATTCTTGAGAATTTATAGAAAAAGAAATGGAGAATATTATTAAAAATGTACTAAATGCTTTCATAATGAATATTTTATATTGTAAAATTAATACTAATAATTTGTTTTAAAAAATCAACTACTAATTTTCTCTACAAAATAGATAATTGTACTTTTGTAAACTATATTACAAAAACAATACCAAAGTATGACAATTCCATCTAAATATGATGCAAGCCAAGTAGAAGATAAATGGTACGACTACTGGATGAAAAACAACTATTTTCATTCTACGCCAGATGAAAGAGAGCCTTATACAATTGTAATTCCGCCACCAAACGTTACAGGTGTTTTACACATGGGACACATGTTAAATAATACCATACAAGATGTATTAATTAGACGTGCACGTTTATTAGGTAAAAATGCTTGTTGGGTTCCAGGTACAGATCATGCATCTATTGCTACAGAAGCAAAAGTAGTAGCAAAATTAAAAGAACAAGGAATTACTAAAAACGATTTAACGCGTGAAGAGTTTTTACAACATGCTTTTGATTGGAAAGACGAATATGGAGGTAAAATTTTAGAACAATTAAAGAAGCTTGGTGCTTCTTGTGATTGGGAAAGAACTGCTTTTACAATGGATCCAGAAATGTCTGAATCTGTAATTAAAGTTTTTGTTGATTTATATAACAAAGGTTTAATTTATAGAGGTTACAGAATGGTAAACTGGGATCCTGAAGCAAAAACGACACTTTCTGATGAAGAAGTAATTCACGAAGAAAGACAAGGAAACTTATACTACTTACAATATAAGATTGAAGGATCTAATGATACTTTAACAATTGCTACAACAAGACCAGAAACTATTTTTGGAGATACTGCAATTTGTATTAACCCAAATGATGAGCGTTTTACCCATTTAAAAGGGAAAAAAGCAATTGTACCTTTATCTAATAGAGTTATACCTATTATAGAAGATGAATATGTAGATTTAGAATTTGGTACAGGTTGTTTAAAAGTAACGCCTGCACACGATGAAAATGATAAAAATTTAGGAGACAAGCACAAATTAGAAGTAATTGATATTTTTAATGATGATGCTTCTTTAAATTCCTTCGGATTACATTATCAAGGAAAAGACAGGTTTGTTGTAAGAAAAGAAATTGCAATAGAATTAGAAGAAAAAGGCATTTTAGTAAAAACAGAAGTTCATACAAATAAAGTTGGTACATCAGAAAGAACAAAAGCTGTTATAGAACCAAGGTTGTCAGATCAATGGTTTTTAAAGATGAAAGATCTAGCACAACCTGCAATTGATGCAGTTTTAGGTGAAGATGCAGAAATCAATTTATATCCAAAGAAATTCGAAAACACGTATCGTCATTGGATGGAAAATGTGCGTGATTGGAATATTTCTCGTCAACTTTGGTGGGGACAACAAATTCCTGCTTATTTCTACGGAGATGGAAAAGAAGATTTTGTAGTTGCAGAAAATATTGATGATGCTTTAGTTTTAGCAAAAGAAAGAACGGGTAAAGCAGATTTATTAACATCAGATCTTAAACAAGATGAAGATGCTTTAGACACTTGGTTTTCTTCTTGGTTATGGCCAATGTCTGTTTTCGACGGAATTAGAAATCCAGAGAACGAAGAAATTAAATATTATTACCCAACAAACGATTTAGTTACCGGGCCAGATATTTTATTTTTCTGGGTTGCAAGAATGATTGTTGCAGGTTATGAGTATAAAGACGAAAAGCCTTTTAATAATGTGTATTTAACTGGTTTAGTTAGAGATAAACAAAGACGTAAAATGTCTAAATCTTTAGGGAACTCTCCAGATGCATTAGGGTTGATTAAAGCTTATGGTGCAGATGGAGTAAGAGTAGGACTTTTATTAAGCTCTGCAGCTGGTAATGATTTAATGTTTGATGAAGATTTATGTCAGCAAGGAAAAGGGTTTTCAAATAAAATTTGGAATGCTTTCCGTTTGATAAAAGGTTGGGAAGTAGATGCAAGTTTGCCACAACCAGAAATGTCAAAAATTGGTTTACAATGGTATGAGGCTAAGTTTCAAAAAACGTTAGCAGAAATAGAAGATCATTTTTCTAAATACCGTTTAAGTGATGCTTTAATGGCAATTTATAAATTAATTAATGATGATTTTTCATCTTGGTTATTAGAGATTGTTAAACCAGCATACCAACAACCAATAGATAAAACTACGTTTGATGCTATTATAGAAGTTTTAGAAAATAACTTAAAAGTATTGCATCCATTTATGCCGTTTTTAACGGAAGATATTTGGCAATATATTGCAGATAGAACACCAGAAGAAGCTTTAATTATTGCAAAATATCCAGTAATTAAAGATTTTGATGCGAAAATTATTGAAGATTTTGAATTTGCTACAGGAGTTGTATCAGGAATTAGAACTATCAGAAAAGATAAGAATATTTCTTTTAAAGATGCTGTAGAATTATTTGTAATAGATAATGATAAAAGTACTAAAGAGTTCGACGCTGTTATTCAGAAATTAACAAATACTGTTGTTATAAATTATGTTTCAGAGAAAATAGAAGGGGCATCATTTAGAGTAAAGTCTAATGAATATTTTGTGCCAATTTCTATTGAAAATATAGATGTAGAAGCAGAAA
>CAXBIR010000042.1:0-26038 GCA_963975825.1 uncultured Polaribacter sp. | reverse complement strand
GTAGATGGTTTTGATGGAACAAGAAAAGAAGCACCAAAAGCAGTTGTAAAAGCAATAGAATAGTAAAACATTTGTTAGGTTTACGTAACTTTGCAGACAATATTATTAAAAAGAAAAATAGATGCAAGACATCAACATAAAAATAACAGATAGAAATGGCGTAACGCATGATGTTGTTGCACCAACAGATATGGCAATGAATCTGATGGAAGTTGTTCGCTCATACGAATTAGCAGAAGAAGGAACCATTGGTATTTGTGGCGGTATGGCAATGTGTGCATCTTGCCAATGTTATGTAAAATCTGATCATGAATTACCTGAAATGACAGATGATGAAGATGCAATGTTAGCAGAGGCTTTTAATGTTGAAGATAATAGTAGATTAGGTTGTCAGATACAAATGACTTCAGCAATCGATGGTTTAGAAGTAGAATTAGCTCCAGAATCTTAAACTTAAGAATGAAACAAGTAGCATCAAAAATAATTTCTAAAAATTACAGCATGTGTTTAAGAGATGCTGTAGAGGTTTTTACAAAAGAGTTAATCAATTGTTTGTTTGATCAAAATTATCAACAAGAAAAAGGTGAAGCTACTAAAAATAAGTTTTTAAGAATTTTAGAAAGGTTATCTATAGAAAATAAAGATTGTTTTTGGTTAGATTTCGAGAAATCGTTTAAAGAAATTAGAAGAAAACTAGATTTAGATGCATTGTTTGCTTTAAATAGCGATCCTGCAGCAAAAAGTTTAAGAGAAATTTATTTAGCGTATCCTGGGTTTTATGCAATTGCAGTTTACAGATTAAGTAACCAATTATTAAAACAAGAAATACCTGTTTTACCAAGAATGATGAGTGAGTTTGCACATAGTACAACAGGTACAGACATTCATCCAGGAGCAGAAATTGGAGATTCTTTTTTTATAGATCACGCAACCGGAATTGTAATTGGAGAAACAACAGTTATTAAAAATAATGTTACTATTTTTCAAGGAGTAACTTTAGGAGGTATTCAAGTAAAGAAAAGTATGGCTTCTACTAAAAGGCATCCAACAATAGAGAATAATGTTACAATTTATGCAAACGCTACTATTTTAGGAGGAGATGTAGTTATTGGAGCAAATTCAGTAATTGGAGCAAATGTTTGTGTAACAGAATCAATTTTAGAAAATTCTGTAGTTACAGTTCAATCAGAAAATAAAATTTTTCAAAGAAATTAATTAGATGAAAACAAAAAGTATCATAGATTTTGTAGGAAATACACCTTTGGTAGAAGCGCAAAATATCTTTAAGAAAGAAGGTGTTACTTTATTGCTAAAGTTAGAAGGAAATAATCCTGGTGGAAGCGTAAAAGATAGAGCCGCTTATAATATGATTTCTGAAGCTTTAAGAAGAAAAAATATTAAAAAAGGAGATACTTTAGTTGAAGCTACTAGTGGAAATACCGGAATTGCATTGGCTTTAATGGCTAAAGTTTTAGGTGTTAATATGGTTTTGGTTTTGCCAGAAAACTCAACAATAGAAAGAATTAAAACAATGCGTGCTTACGGAGCAAAAGTTATTTTAACTCCTGCAGAATTAGGTATTGAAGGTTCTAGAGATTACGCTTTAAAATTAAAATATAAAAAAGGGTATTTTAGATTAAATCAGTTTGATAATACAGATAATTCTAAAGCACATTACAAAACTACAGGTCCAGAAATTTGGAGAGATACAGAAGGTGAAGTTACTCACTTTGTAGCTGCAATGGGTACAACAGGGACCATTATGGGGGTTTCAGATTTCTTAAAAGAACAAAATAAGGAAATTAAAATAGTTGGTGCACAACCTAAAGACGGTGCTAAAATACCAGGAATTAGAAAATGGCCAGAAGAATATTTACCAGCAATTTTTACAAGATCTAAGGTCGATGAAGTTATAGAAGTAAATGAAGATGAAGCCAAAGCTATGACACAAAGATTAGCTTCAGAAGAAGGTATTTTTGCGGGTATGAGTAGTGGAGGTTCTGTTGCAACTGCTATAAAAGTTGCAGAAAGGTTAGATAAAGGTGTTGTTGTTGCAATTATTTGTGATAGAGGAGATCGTTATTTATCATCAACATTATTCGAAAAATAGTAATATATATTTAAGTAACTTGTGTTTTTGATGAGAATTGTAAAAGTATAAGTTATTTAAATTTTTAATATAATAATTCTGCAAATAAATAAATAATGCGTTTATTTGTAGTTCAGTTCATAAACTTATTGATTTACGTTATCACGAAAGGCAGAGGGATTAGACCCAATGAAGCCTTGGCAACCTCTCATTATTGAGAAAGGTGCTACATTCTACAAGTTTTTTAACTTGACAGATAACAGAGAAAAAAACACCTTTCCTGATGACATATATTGATAAAAATATCAAAAAATGTCAGAAATATACAAAGCTTTACAAGAACGAATTTTGGTTTTAGACGGTGCTATGGGCACAATGTTACAAGCCTATAAATTCACCGAAGAAGATTTTAGAGGAGAACGCTTTAAAGATTACCCAACTCCTTTACAAGGAAATAACGACTTGTTGTCTATAACGCAACCAGAAGCTATAAAAACAATTCATGCAAAATATTTTGAAGCTGGTGCAGATATTATAGAAACTAACACTTTCTCTAGCACCACCATTGCAATGGCAGATTATCAGATGGAAAACTTAGTTTATGAGTTAAATTACCAATCTGCAAAAATAGCCAAAGAAGTAGCCAATAGATTTTCAGAAAAAGAACCACATAAACCCAGATTTGTAGCGGGTTCTATTGGTCCAACAAATAGAACAGCTAGTATGTCTCCAGATGTAAATGATCCTGGTTATAGAGCTGTAACTTTCGATGAGTTAAGAATTGCTTATAAAGAACAAACAGAAGCTCTTTTAGATGGTGGTGCAGATTTATTATTAGTAGAAACTGTTTTTGATACTTTAAACGCAAAAGCAGCTTTATTTGCCATAGAAGAAGTAAAAGAAGAAAGACAAATAAATGTTCCTGTAATGTTAAGTGGAACAATTACAGATGCTTCTGGTAGAACTTTATCTGGGCAAACAGCAGAAGCTTTCTTAATTTCTGTTTCACATATTCCCTTGTTATCTGTAGGTTTTAATTGTGCTTTAGGCGCAAATTTACTACAACCACATCTAGAAGCAATTGCAAACAAAACAGATTTTGCAATTTCTGCACACCCTAATGCTGGTTTGCCAAACGCTTTTGGTGAATATGATGAGACTCCTGAAGAAATGGGAGAGCAGATTGAAGAATATTTAAAGAAAGATTTAATCAATATTATTGGGGGCTGTTGTGGTACTTCACCAGAACATATTAGCGTAATTGCAAATATTGCAGCAAAATACAAACCAAGACAACATTCAGAATTTGTTGTAAAATCTTACTAGAAAGACAGAAAGAAGATGAAAGTGAAACAAACTAAATACATGAAATTGTCTGGTTTAGAACCCTTGGTTTTAAATGAAAACAGCAATTTTATAAATGTAGGAGAAAGAACAAATGTTGCAGGCTCAAAAAAATTCTTACGTCTAATTAAAGAAGAAAAATTTGACGAAGCTTTAGATGTTGCAAGACATCAAGTAGATGGTGGGGCACAAATTATCGATATTAATTTTGATGATGGTTTAATTGATGGAAAAGAAGCGATGGTTCGTTTCTTGAATTTAATTGCAGCAGAACCAGATATTTGTAGAGTTCCAATTATGATAGATAGTTCTAAGTGGGAAATAATTGAAGCTGGATTAAAAGTTGTACAAGGTAAATGTGTTGTAAATTCTATTTCTTTAAAAGAAGGAGAAGAAAAGTTTATCTGGGAAGCAAAACAAATTAAACGTTATGGTGCAGCAGTAATTGTAATGGCTTTTGATGAAGTTGGACAAGCAGATAATTACGAAAGAAGATTAGAGATTGCAAAACGTTCTTATGATGTTTTGGTAAATAAAGTAGGGTTTCCATCCGAAGATATTATTTTCGATTTAAACATATTTCCTGTTGCTACAGGAATGGAAGAGCACCGTAAAAATGCTGTCGATTTTATTGAAGCAACACGTTGGGTAAGACAAAATTTAGAAAATGTTTCTGTAAGCGGAGGTGTAAGTAATGTGTCTTTTTCTTTTAGAGGAAATAATGGCGTTCGTGAAGCAATGCATACTGTATTTTTATATCATGCAATACAAGCTGGTATGAATATGGGAATTGTAAATCCTGCAATGTTAGAAATTTATGATGATATTCCTAAAGATTTATTAGAACATGTAGAAGATGTAATTTTAGATAGAAGAGAAGACGCAACAGAACGTTTATTAGATTTTGCTGAAACTGTAAAAGGATCTAAAGTTGGTAAAACAGCAGATTTGTCTTGGCGAGAAAACCCGTTACAAGAAAGAATAACTCATGCTTTAGTAAAAGGAATAGATGCTTTTATTATTGAAGATATAGAAGAAGCTAGACTAGCAGCAGCTGCACCAATAGAAGTTATTGAAGGAAATTTAATGACAGGTATGAACGTGGTTGGTGATTTATTTGGAGCAGGAAAAATGTTTTTACCACAAGTTGTTAAATCTGCTCGTGTAATGAAAAAAGCGGTAGGCTATTTAAATCCTTTTATAGAAGCCGAAAAAGGAGATAAACAAGAGCCAGTTGGTAAAATATTAATGGCAACTGTAAAAGGAGATGTACATGATATTGGTAAGAATATTGTAAGCGTAGTTTTGGCTTGTAATAATTACGAAATAGTAGATTTAGGTGTTATGGTTCCGCCAGAAAAAATAATTCAAACGGCTATAGATGAACGTGTAGATGCCATTGGTTTGAGTGGGTTAATTACACCTTCTTTAGATGAAATGGTGTATTTAGCAAAAGAAATGCAACGTCAAAATTTTGAATTGCCTTTACTAATTGGTGGTGCAACTACTTCTAAAGCTCATACTGCAGTAAAAATAGATACACAATATAAAAATGCAGTTGTGCATGTAAATGATGCCTCTAGAGCTGTAACTGTTGTTGGAGATTTGTTAAACAAGAAATCTAGCCATTTATATACTGCAAAATTAAAAAAAGATTATGATGAGTTTAGAACCAAGTTTTTAAAACGAGGAAAAGAGAAATCATATATTTCTATAATTGAAGCAAGAAAAAGGAAATACAAAGTAGATTGGGAAACTTCAGAAATTGTAAAACCTAAAGAATTAGGTGTGCAGGTTTTAAAGCAATTAAGTTTAAAAGAATTATTGCCTTTTATAGATTGGAGTCCTTTTTTTAGAAGTTGGGATTTGCATGGGAAATTTCCAGATATTTTAACAGATAAGGTTGTTGGCGAGCAAGCTACTATTATGTATGCAGAAGCAAACGAAATGATACAAGAAATTATTGCTAAACAATTATTAAAAGCAAAAGCGGTTTTTGGTCTATTTGAAGCTAATTCTATAAATGATGATGATATTTCTGTTCAGAAAAAAGGAGAAGAAATTGCCGTTTTTAGAACACTAAGACAGCAATTAAAAAAACGAGAAGGAATTCCTAACCATGCATTGTCAGATTTTATTGCACCTAAAGAAACAAGCAGAACAGATTATGTAGGGGCTTTTTGTGTAGGAATTTTTGGAGCACAAGAATTAGCAGATTCATACAGAGCAAAAGAAGACGATTATAATGCAATTATGGCGCAAGCAATTGCAGATCGTTTTGCTGAAGCAATGGCAGAGTATTTACATAAACAAATTAGGATAAAACATTGGGGTTATTCTTCTGATGAAGGTTTAACAAATGACGATTTAATTAAAGAAAATTATAAAGGAATTAGGCCAGCGCCAGGTTACCCTGCTTGTCCAGATCATTTAGAAAAAGAAACTATTTGGGACTTACTTGAAGTAGAAAAAAATATAGGAGTTACGCTTACAGAAAGTTTAGCAATGTGGCCTGCAGCAGCAGTTTCTGGTTATTATTTTGCAAATAAGGAGGCTAAATATTTTGGTTTAGGTAAAATTACAGATGACCAAGTTAGAGATTTTGCAACTCGTAAAAATATAACAATAGAAAAAGCCAGAAAATGGTTACATCCTAATTTAGCAGAAGCATAAATTTAGACTACAGATTTTTCAAATAAAACAATACAATAAATTAACAATTTATTCCATTTTAACTAACAAATAATACGAGAAGAAATAAGAATTTTGCAGAAAAAATAAACAAGATGAAAAAATATAGATTAGAATTATCGTTCTTTCTTAAACTTTTAACTTTATCATTATCTGCATTTATAGTTGCTTATTTCTTCTAGATTACTGAAATAAATTCAGCAAAATGAAGATTACAGATCACATTAAAAAAGCAGACGGAAAAACATTGTTCTCTTTTGAGATTATACCGCCAAAAAAAGGGAATAATATTCAAGAATTATATAATAACATAAATCCGTTAATGGAATTTAAACCTCCGTTTATAGATGTTACAACTTCAAGAGAAGAATATGTTTATATAGATAAAGGAAATGGTTTATTAGATAGAAAAATAACCAGAATGCGCCCTGGAACTGTTGGTATTTGTGCAGCTATTAAACATAAATATGATGTAGATACTGTGCCACATGTTTTGTGTGGTGGTTTTTCTAAAGAAGAAACAGAGTATGTTTTAGTAGATTGCCATTATTTAGGTATAGATAATGTAATGGCTTTAAGAGGAGATGCTATGAGCCATCAAAAGTATTTTGAACCAAGTAAAAACGGAAATCATTTTGCGAAAGATTTAGTTTCACAGATAAAAGATCTTAACTGCGGTAAATATCTACACGAAGTTATAGAGGCTTCTAATAAGTCTGATTTTTGTATTGGTGTTGCTGGTTATCCTGAAAAACACTTAGAATCTCCTTCTCTGCAAACAGATTTGAAACGCTTGAAAGAAAAAGTAGATGCAGGTGCAGATTATGTGGTTACACAGATGTTTTTTGATAATCAGAAGTATTTTGAATTTGTTGAAGCTGCAAAAAGAGCAGGAATAAATGTGCCAATTATACCAGGAATTAAACCTTTAGCTGTTAAAAGACATTTACAGGTTTTACCACAGGTTTTTAGAATAGATTTACCAGAAAACTTAATTTCAGCTGTAGAAGATTGTAAAACAAACAAAGATGTTAGGCAGGTTGGTATAGAGTGGGCAATTCAACAATCTAAAGAATTATTAGCAGCAGGTGTACCTGTTTTACATTACTATTCTATGGGAAAAAGTGATAATGTACATGCCATTGCCTCTGAGTTATTTTAGGTGTTAAAATAGACACAATTGATAGACAAATAGTAAAAAGCAATTTTTTTGAAATCTAGAAAGTAAATAAAATGATTACTTTTGTGCTACAAAACTGAAATAATAATTTAAAAATATATAAAATGGCTTTAGAAATTACAGACGCAAACTTTGAAGAATTAGTATTAAAATCTGACAAACCAGTATTGGTAGATTTTTGGGCAGCTTGGTGTGGACCATGTAGAATGGTAGGACCAATTGTAGATGAAATTCATACAGAATATGATGGTAAAGCTGTTGTAGGTAAAGTAGATGTAGATGCTAACCAAGAATTTGCTGCAAAATACGGTGTAAGAAATATACCAACTGTTTTAATTTTTAAGAACGGAGAAGTTGTAGATAAGCAAGTAGGTGTAGCACCTAAAAATGTATATACTGGTAAAATTGATGCTGCTATATAAGTAGTATTAACATTTTAAATAAGATAAAGGTTTGGCTAACGTCAAACCTTTTTTTATTTTTAGAATCTAAATTTTTATTAAAATGAAAAATTATTTTTTGTTAGTTTTCTCTTTCTTTTTTTTAGTTTCTTGTTCAAAGAATGAAGATGAAAAATTAAAGCTAGAAAAAGGAATTTCTTTTGAATTAGCAAAATATAGAAAGCAACAGATTGCTAATGTTCTTTATAGTTTACATTTTAAAATTCCGAAAGAAAAAAAAGAACCAATTGCTTCTAAATTAGAGGTTCGTTTTACTGTAAAAGATTTAAAAAATGATGTTTTTTTAGATTTTAATGAAGAAACTTCAAAACTACAATCTATAAAAATTAATAATGAGAAATCTGAAATTAATCATAAAGAAGAGCATATAATAATAGATAAATCTAAACTAGTTTTAGGTGAAAATTCTGTAGAAATATTTTTTAATGCTGGTGAATTATCATTGAATAGAAACCAAGAGTTTTTATACACTTTATTAGTACCCGATAGAGCAAGTACTTTGTTTCCTTGTTTCGATCAGCCAGATATAAAAGCAAATTATAAGTTAAGAATTACAGCGCCAAAAGATTGGCAAGTATTATGTGGCGCTTTTGAAGAGAGTAGTTTAGAAATTAATGATTTTACAGAACATACTTTTGCCAAGACAGATTTAATGAGCACTTATTTATTCTCTTTTGTTGCAGGTAAATTTACAGAAGAAACTAAAAACCCTGGTGCTTTTGATATGCGTTTTTTATACAGAGAAAATAATCAGGAAAAAATAGAAGAAAGTGTTGTTGAGGTATTTAAAATTCATCAAAATTCTATAGATTTTTTAGAAGCATATACACAGGTAAAATTTCCTTTTCAAAAAATGGATTTTGCTGCAATTCCGCCTTTTCAATACGGAGGAATGGAGCATGTAGGTGCAATTCAATATAGAGCTTCTTCTTTGTTTTTAGATAAAAATGCCACAATAAATAGCAAGTTAAGTAGAGCAAAATTAATTGCACACGAAACGTCTCACATGTGGTTTGGAGATTTGGTAACCATGAAATGGTTTAATGATGTCTGGATGAAAGAGGTTTTTGCTAATTTTATGGCAGATAAAATTATGAATCCTGTTTTTCCTGAAGTAAATCATTCTTTAAATTTTATGATGTCTCACTACCCAAGTGCATATTCTGAAGATAGAACAGAAGGCACAAATGCAATTCGTCAGTATTTAGGAAACTTAAAAAATGCAGGTTCTTTATACGGAAGAATTATTTATAACAAGGCGCCAATTATGATGCGTCAGTTAGAATATTTATTAGGCGAAGATGCTTTTAAAGAAGGAATACAAGAATATATAAAAACGTATAAAAACTCTAATGCAGATTGGAATGAGTTGGTTTCTATTTTAGATAAAAAATCTCCAGGAAATATAAAAAACTGGAGTGACGTTTGGGTAAATTCTTCTGGAAGACCTGTTTTCTCTGAAGAAATAGAGTTAAATGAAAAAGGAAATGTTACTAAGTTTGTGATTCATCAGAAAGCAGAAGATGGGTCTAATAAAATCTGGACACAATCTTTTAAAATTAAATTAATTGATAAAAGAGGTTATCAGAAAATTATTAATCTTAAAAATATTGGTAAATCTTTTGATATTACTGCTGCAACTAAAGATTTTAAACCCAAACAAGTTTTATACAATACCAATGGTTTTGGTTACGGAGTTTTTCCTATTTATAGAGACGAAATTTATAGTTATAAGAATATAAATGATGATGTTTCAAGAGGTTATCAATTTATTAATTTATATGAAAACATGTTGGTAGGAGAAGTTTCTCCATTAATAACTTACCAAGTTTTATTAGAAGCTATACAATTAGAGAAAAACGAATTAATTACAAATTATTTGTCAGGAAGAATTCAGAATATATTTTGGACTTTCTTAACTGAAGAGCAGCAAAATAGAATTCAAAATATAACAGAAGAATCTATTTTAAAATTATTAGAAAAAGAGTTACCAACAAACATAAAAAAAACGCTGTTTGGTTTGTACAAATCGATAGCTTTTTCAGAAAAAGGAAAAAATAATTTATATGAAATTTGGTCTGAAAAGAAAACGATTAAAAACCTTTTTTTAAATGAAAATGATTTTACATCATTAGCAATGAGATTGGCTGTTTTTAAACATTCAAAAGCAACTGAAGTTCTAGAAAAACAACAGAGTCAAATTTCTAATCTAGATAGATTAGAGCGTTATAAATGGTTATTACCATCTCTTTCAAATGATTCTCTTGTAAGAGATCGTTTTATGCAATCTTTATTACAGAAAGAAAATAGAGAAAAGGAATCTTGGGTTCAAACAGCATTGTCTAATATACATCATCCGTTAAGACAAAACACTGCAATTAAACATTTAAAATCTGTCTTAGAAAAACTAGAAGAAGTACAATTAACTGGCGATATTTTCTTTCCTAAAGGATGGTTATCTAGTTCTATTGGAAATTATTCGTCTAAAGAAGCTTACATGGTTTTAGATCAATTTTTAGAAGACAATCCAAATTACAGTCCTATTTTATTAAAAAAGTTATTGCAAACAACAGACAATTTAAAAAGAGCTCAAAACATAAAGAAATAGTATGAATTTATCTGAAATAAAATCATCTGAAATAAAAAACCTAGACATACTTGCAAAACAAGTAGTAGAAGGTTTTATTACAGGAATTCATAAAAGCCCATTTCATGGGTTTTCTGTTGAGTTTTCTGAACACAAACTTTATAATAAAGGAGAAAGTACAAGACATATAGATTGGAAACTTTTTGCCAAAACAGAAAAATTATATACTAAGAAATACGAAGAAGAAACTAATTTAAGATGTCATATTATTATAGATAATTCTGCGTCAATGAATTATCCTATTCTAAAAAAGCAATCTGTAGACAATTTAAATAAAGTTGGTTTCTCTGCTGTTGCAGCAGCTTCTTTAATGGAAATATTAAAAAGACAAAGAGATGCTGTTGGTTTAAGTATTTATTCAGATAGTTATGAATATTATGCTCCAGAGAAAGGAAGCGATCGTCATAGAAAGATGTTATTGCATAAATTAGAACAATTATTAGTTTCAGAATCTAAAACAACTACAGAAACGTATAAATATTTACATGAAATTGCAGAAAAAATCCACAGACGCTCTTTAATTTTCGTTTTTACAGATATGTTTCAACCAAATAAAGAGAATGAATTACTTTTTGAGGCACTAAAACACTTAAAATTTAACAAACATGAAGTTGTTTTGTTTCATACTTTCGATGGAAAAACAGAATTTGACTTTAATTTTGATAATTCTCCGAAAAAATTTGTTGATGTTGAAACAGGAGAAGAAATTAACGTTTATGCTGAAAATATTCAAGAAAAATACAAGGAATTGGTAAGTGAATATTTTAAAGACTTGAAAAATAAATGTTTACAATATAAGATTGATTATGTTCCTGTAAATATTCATAATGGTTTTAATGATGTTTTGACTTCATATTTAATTAGTAGAAAAAAAAATAAATAATTTTTTTAAAAAATGCTTGCAGATATTAAAAACTGTGTTATATTTGCAACCGCTAAGAGCAACGGTCTGGTAGTTCAGTTGGTTAGAATACCTGCCTGTCACGCAGGGGGTCGCGGGTTCGAGTCCCGTCCAGACCGCAAAAAGCATCTCATTTATGAGATGCTTTTTTCATTTATAATAAGTTTCAGTTTAGTAAACTTTTATATGTTGCAATTATCCCAACCAGCCATCTCTGTCTAAACTTCTATATTGAATTGCTTCTGCAATATTATCAGGAGAAATATCTTTTACATTTGCTAAATCTGCAATAGTTCTAGAAACTTTAAGAATTCTATCGTAAGCTCTAGCAGATAAATTTAATTTTTCCATAGCAGTTTTTAATAGTGTTTTACTTTCTTCAGAAAGTTTACAGAACTGTCTTATCTGTTTTACGTTCATTTGAGCATTGTAATGCACGTTTTCTAAATCTTTAAATCTTATAGATTGTATTTCTCTTGAAGCGGTTACACGTTTTCTAATTTCTACACTAGATTCTCCTTTTCTTTCTTCAGATAATTTATCAAAAGGAACAGGTGTTACTTCTATATGAATATCTATTCTGTCTAATAAAGGGCCAGAAACTTTACTTAAATAGCGTTGCATTTCTTGTGGAGAAGAAGTCATTGGAGAATTTGGGTCATTAAAAAAACCACTAGGACTAGGGTTCATACTGGCCACCAACATAAAACTACAAGGGTATGTAACTGTAAATTTTGCTCTAGAAATAGTAACATCTCTGTCTTCTAATGGTTGGCGCATAACTTCTAGAACATCTCTTTTAAATTCTGGTAATTCATCTAAAAAAAGAACACCATTATGAGAAAGAGAAATTTCTCCTGGTCTAGGGTATTGTCCTCCACCAACAAGTGCAACATTGGAGATTGTATGATGAGGGCTTCTAAAAGGTCTTTGGTACAAGAGACCTTCGTTTTTAGTTTTACCAACCACAGAATGAATTTTTGTGGTTTCTAAGGCTTCATGTAATGTCATTGGAGGCAAAATAGAAGGTAGTCGTTTTGCTAACATTGTTTTTCCAGAACCTGGAGGGCCAATAAGAATAATGTTATGTCCACCAGCTGCTGCTATTTCCATACAACGTTTTATAGATTCTTGTCCTTTTACATCAGAAAAATCAAACTCAGGAAAATCTATATTTTTATAAAATTCAGCTCTTGTATCAACTAAAGTAGGTTCTATTAATTTATCACCGTTAAAATGATTTATAACTTCTAAAATGTTGTCTACGCCTAAAATTTCTACATTATCTACAATTGCAGCTTCTTTGGCATTCTCTTTAGGTAAAATTAAGTATTTAAAACCTTCTTCTCTAGCTTTTATAGCAATTGGTAAAGCACCTCTTATGGGTTGTAAACTTCCGTCTAAAGAAAGTTCCCCCATAATAATATACTCGTTTATAGTTTTAGATTTTATTTGATTAGAAGCCGCAAGAATTCCAACAGCTAAAGTTAAATCATATGCAGCGCCTTCTTTTCTAATATCGGCAGGCGCCATATTTATGATAATCTTTTTTCCTGGAAGTTTGTAAGAATTGTTATTTAAGGCTGCGGAAATTCTATAAGAGCTTTCTCTAACAGCATTATCTGGTAGACCTACCAAATGGTAACCAATACCTTTATCAATATTTACTTCTACGGTAATAGTAGTCGCTTCAATACCGAAAACGGCTGAACCATAAACTTTTACTAGCATAATTTTTTCTTTAAATATAAAGAAAAAAATTATGCTAGTATGTTTTTATCTATGCAGAGTTTCTACTAGCATTTATATTTCCAAATAAAGAACGCATCACCATTTTCTCGTAAACTTCAATTTTTTCTGCATTTTCTTCAGAAGATTGTAGCTCTTGAATTTGTTTTAAAGCAAATTGCTGAATCGTTAAAAGTGGTAATACAATTTGTTCTCTAATTGCTATAGAAGCTTTTCCTACAGGAAAATTTTCCATTAACTCCTTATGTCCAGTAAGTTTTAAAAGTAATCTTTTAGTAGTCTTGTATTCTTCAAAAATAAGTTTCCAAAATTCACCAAACTCAGCATCATCTGCCATGTATGCAGTTAACTCAAAGAAAGATTTTGTTAAACTCATCATACTATTTTCTAGTAATGTTTTAAAGAAATCTGAAGCGTTATAGAACTCTATAACTTCATCAAACCTGTCTGCATCTTCGTACTTTTTTAAAGCTGTACCAACACCAAAAAATCCTGGTACATTTTGTTTTAATTGACTCCAACTTCCTACAAAAGGTATGGCTCTTAGAGCAGAGAAATCTAAAGTAGCAGAATTAGAGCGCTTACTTGGTCTACTACCAATATTTGTTTTAGCATAATATTTTAACGTACTCATTTTTTCTAAATACGGTAAAAATTGTGGATGATTTTTAAAATCTACATAAGTTTTATAGCTAGTTTCAGCCATGTCTTCAATTAACTCTCTGTTTTTATCGTTTAATTGATCTTTTGTAAAAATATCATTCTTAATTCCAGAACTTAATAGTTGTTCTAAGTTATACTGAGCAGAGTTTTCTGTACCAAAATTAGAGCTAATAGTTTGTCCTTGCACTGTTAATTGAATTTCCTTATCTTCAATTGTAGGACCTAAAGATGCGTAAAATTGATGAGTTTTTCCTCCTCCACGTGCAGGTGGTCCTCCACGACCATCAAAGAAAATAACTTCGATATCAAATTCTCTAGAAACTTTTGTAAGCGCTTCTTTTGCTTTAAAAATACCCCAATTAGCCATCAAATATCCACCATCTTTTGTTCCGTCAGAAAAACCTAACATAATGGTTTGTTTGTTTTTTCTTTTCTCTAAATGATATCTATAAGTTCTATTTGAATACAAAGTTCTCATTACTTCTTCTGCATTTTGTAAATCTTCTACAGTTTCAAAAAGAGGAATTACGTCTACTGGTAATTCGTTTTCAAAGCCACATAAATTTAACATTGCAAATGTTTCCATTACGTTTAAAGCGGTTTGATTGTTACTAATAATGTAACGATTTGCACCACGTTCTCCGTTTCTTATTTGAATTTCTTTTAAGGCATAAATAGATTCTATAGTACTTACAGAGGTTTCATCTGTTAATGTTTTAGGGTCTATATTTCCTTTTACAACAGATAAAATTTCTATTTGTTCTTTTTCAGACAAATGAGCGTAATTATTTGGAAAAGTAGTATCGCCAGAATCTTGTAAATCTTTTACAATTTGTGTAAATGCCTTGTGATGTACTCTACTATCTTGTCTAATATCTAAAGTAGCAAAGTGAAAGCCAAAAATTCTAACTTTATTTATAAAATCATCTAATTCTTCTATAAATAATGATTGGTGATTTTCTTCTACTATAGATCTTGCTTTCGAAAGTTCTTCTAATAAAATGCTTTGAGAGAAGTTTACTTTACTGTAACTTCTAACTACGTGTTTGTATAATCTCTTTTCTATTTTTGATAAAATTTCTTGAACTCCATCAAAAGTAAAACGTCTTTTTAATTTCCTAATATCTCTGTAATAACTTCTTAAAATAGACTGACGCAACCTTTCTGCAACATCTAGTGTAATTTGTGTTGTAACAAAAGGATTACCATCTCTGTCTCCACCAGGCCAAAAACCAAGATCTATAATTTCATTATCCATAGGATTTCCATCATAAATATTGTTTTGAATGTAGTTGTATATTTTACTTACAGAATGATAGAATACATTTTCTAAATACCAAATTAAACTTACGGCTTCATCATAAGGTGTAGGTTTAGATTTTTTATAAAAAGGTGTTTTACCTAGCTGAGCTAATAATTTTTTTATTAAAAGTAAATCGTCATTTTGTATAGCTTTGTCTAAATCTGTAATAATACCTAAAACGCTACCAGGGTAAAATTGTGTTGGGTGTGCAGTTAAAACTACACGTACTTTAAATTCTTCTAAATATTCTTTTAAAGCTTCTTTTTTATCACTTAAAAGAGCAGTTTCTTTAGAGTTTCTAAGTGTACCAATACCATCCATATTATTTACAACAGGAAAAGCCGCATCTTCAATAGCATCAAATAAAACCACTTGACGTTCTATATATTGAATAAAACGAAAAAGTAAATCTGTTTTTTCTTTTTCTGTTGGGTTTTCTTGGTATTTATGAAAGAAAGTATCTACAATTTCTGTTGGATTTTTACCTTCCTGAAAGCCTTTTTTACATAATTCATGAAACAATGGAAGTAAAACACCAGTATTATTAATGGTGTCAAATGGCAAGGTCATGAAGATACTGTTGTAAATTTGATATTTAGACAACACATTTTCGTTAAAACGAGCAAGCTTAGGTAATCCTGACATATTTTTGTAAATTTTTATATAGTAAATCTACAAAAAAGGCATGTTACAAAAGTTAGCTTTTTACTAATAATAAACAAATTAATTACGAAAACGATATAAATTTTCTTAAAATTTGACGAAAGAATAATTTCTAAATTATTCTTTATTTAAGAAGTAGGGTTGTATTCTATTTTCAATACAATGAAGGTTCCATCTAGTAGGATCATTTTTAGTTAAAAAACCTTTTAAGAAATTATTATTTTGGTATCTTTTATAATCATCATAAATATATTCTGATGGTTTTGTACCAATATCTTTAAAACTCATAGAAGCAATATTATTGTCAATATCATCTGCATCTACAATCACAAAATTAAAAGAAGTTAAGTTTAATCTTTTATTTAAAGATGAAATACTGTTTACGTCTTTTTCAAGCGAATTAAAAGTATAAATACTTACAGGTGCTTTTTGTTTAATTATTGCCCTTTTTTGGGCGAAAAAAGAAACACTAATCAATAACATTACAGGTAAAAATAAAAGAGTTTTTTTCATGATTTAAGTTTGTAAGTTGTTGTTTACTATTATCAAATTTTATGCCGTTTTATTTCTTGAAATTTTCAAGACCTAACTCTAGCCAATTTCTATAGGTTTCTATGTCTGTGTATTGTTGTGGAGAATTTAATATTTCTAAATCTGCATTCATTAATACATAATAAGGCTGAGAAGCATTTTTAAAATTTAAAACTTGAAAAGTAGACCATTTATCTCCGTAAGTTTTAATTTTCTTAATCTTACCATTTGCTTTTATAAAGTTGAATTGTTCCGCTTTTGGAAGTTCTTTTTCGTTATCATCTACATACAATGAAATTAAAATATATTCATCTTTTAAAACCTTATAAATTGATGGATCGCTCCAAACATTTTCTTCCATTTTTCTACAATTTACACAAGCCCAACCTGTAAAGTCTAATAAAATAGGTTTGTTGGTTTCTTTTGCAACTTGTATGCCTTTATCAAAATCTTTGTAACACTCTAAACCTAAAGGACAGTCTGATTCTTGTTCATAAATACTATAAAATTGTGGAGGTGGAAAACCACTTAAAGCATTCAAATTCCAAGTAGGTTCTTTTAAGGTTCCTGGTATTAAATAGATTACAAAGGCAAGTACTAAAACACCAAAAGAAGCTCTTACAAAAGACAATTTTTTAAGAGGAGAATCGTGAGGGAATTTAATTTTACCGAACAAATACAACGCTAAACCTAGAAAAATTAGAATCCAAATTCCAATAAATATTTCACGTTTTAAAAGATCCCAATGCCCAACTAAATCTGAATTTGATAAGAATTTAAAAGCAAATGCCAATTCTAAAAAACCTAAAATTACTTTAGTTGTATTTAACCAACCACCAGATTTTGGTAAAGAGTTTAATAGGTTAGGAAACAGTGCAAATAGAGCAAAAGGTAAAGCTAATGCCAGTCCAAAACCAGTCATACCAGCAGAAAGTTGAAAAGCAGGATTACCAACTGTACCAAGAGAACCTGCTAAAAGAGAACCTAAAATTGGTCCTGTACAAGAAAAAGACACAATTGCTAAAGTTAGTGCCATAAAAAAGATTCCTATAAAGCCACCTGTGTCAGAAGCAGAATCCATTTTGTTTCCCCAAGAACTTGGTAGTGTTATTTCGTAAAAACCAAAAAAGGACAATGAGAAAAATACAAGAATTACAAAAAAGAAAATATTTAGCCAAATGTTAGTAGAAATTGTATTTAAAATACTTGGGTCTAAGCCATCTATTAAGTGAAAAGGAACGCTTAAAAGCATGTAAATAATTACAATAAAAACGCCGTATAAAACAGCATTAAAAACGCCTTTACTTTTGCTTTGAGATTGTTTGGTGAAAAATGAAACTGTTAAAGGAATCATTGGAAAAACACACGGAGTTAACAGTGCTAATAAACCACCAACAAAACCTAATAAGAAAATATTAAATAGCGAGTTTCCTGTCTCTGCACTTGTATTCTTTTCAGTTTTTAATAATTCAGTATTTTTTAAATCTAGTTTTAAACCCTTTGTTAAGTTCTTGCTTTTATCATCTAAAAAAATAACTTCTTTTTCTAGTTTTTTTCCGTTTAAAGAAAAAGAAAAAGATTCTTCGATTTGTATACAGGCTTGTTTACAAACTTGCCCATAAATTTCTAATGTAATAGAAGATAGAGTAGTGTCTAAAATTTCAATTTTTTGAGTAATTGTAGCTTTATCTTTAAAGAATATCTCTTCTTTTTCCCAAACTTCAGAATACTCTTTATCTGTTTTACTTTCTAAAGCTTTGCCAACTAGTTTATAGCCCGTTTTTCCTTCCGGAATTAAAATTTCTAGGGCTTGTGAAGCATCTTCTGGGTTGTATTGCGAGTATAAGTGCCATTCTTGTAAAAGCTTTGCTTTAAGAATAACATTATATTCTGTGTCAGAAATTTTATGAATAGAAGATTCCCATACAATTGGGTTGTCTTCTGTTTGAGCTTGTGTAAAAACAGAAAAAAATAAAATAAATATTAAAACTAATTTTTTCATAATTATGTTTGTTGCTTGTTAGGTTTTATACGTTTTCTTTAAAAGTAATTTGTACTAAATTAGTTTTACTTTTATCAATAAATCTGTTGTCTTGCCTCTTGCTAATAACCCAAATTAGATTATTGTTATTGTCGAAAAGTAACCAAATTTCTTCTTTTTCTAAAAGTGATAACTTCTGGTCTTTAAAATATTTGCTTAATTTCTTTTTTCCTTGCATTCCTAAAGGGTAAAAATAGTCGCCATTTTGCCATTTTCTTACAATTAATGGAAATTTTAAAAGTTCTTTAGAAACGTAAATGGTATTTTTATTCTGAGTAGATTTTTCTGAAACTTCTTTGAAAGTTAAATGAACAGGTTCTTTTATTTCAGTTGTATTTGCTTCAATTTTAAAATTGCTTTTTTCTGTTGAAGGTTTTACTTTTTTTGATAAAATTAAAAAGTTTCTGTTTTTTAAAAGTACATGAGTTTTAGAAAACAGTTGTTTACCAGATTGTGCAGAAAGTAAGTTATAAATATCGTTAAATTCTGTAAAATTATATTTTTCTAAAAGTTGATACAAATATGCTTTAGGGTTAGATAATTGCTGAAGTTTTTTAATATCTAATTTAAAAGAATCTGTGTTGTTTAAAGGTTTTATAATTTCTTTAGAAACTTCTTCAATTTTATCATCTATAATTTGCTTGCTTTCTTGCAAGTTTTCTAATGTCTTAGAAAAAGTATCTAACAAACTTGGGTTTATTTCTTTTAAAACGGGTAAAATATTGTGTCTAATTTTATTTCTAACATATTTTGTAGAAGCATTACTTTTATCTTCTCGCCAAAGAATGTTATGTGCTTTTGCGAACGTTAAAATATCTTCTCTAGAAAACTGTAAAAACGGACGAACAATATTTTTATTTACTTCTGGTATTCCTGTAAAACCATCTAAACCGCTTCCTCTAGTTAAGTTAATTAGAAAAGTTTCTAAATTATCATCTGCATGATGTGCAGTTAAAACATAATCGAAATTGTTTTCTGCTATAAGTTCTTGAAACCAGTTATAGCGTAAATTTCTTGCCGCAATTTGTGTAGATTCTTTTTTTTCTTTTGCAACTTTTTCTGTTTCAAAAGAAATGGTAAAACAATCTATTTCTAGATCTTTTGCTAGTTTTTTTACAAAATCTTCATCTAAATCGCTTTCTGTATTTCTTAAATTAAAATTACAGTGTGCTAAAGAAATATTAAATTTTAAATCTGATAAAAGATGAGTTAAAACAACAGAATCTATGCCACCAGAAATAGCAATTAATAGTTTTTTTCCTTTTAAAAAAGGAAGTTTGCTGTTTATATGATTAGATAATTTTTGAAGCATAATATCTTCAAAAATACCATTTTTTAGTAGTTTAATAAATTTTAATTTGAAGAGAATACAATATCGTCAGAAGTATTTAGTTTTTTATCTTTTCCCAAAGAGATTATGCTGTAATTTAGAGAATCTTTAGAAAGTTTATAAATAAAGTTAGACCTCCAATAATCTAATATTATTTGTTTTCTTAAAGGGTTGTTTCTTACGATTGTCTCTAATTTTTCTGGATATTTACCTAACTGTTTTTTCTCTTTTTCTAGAATAATAGAAATTTCTTTCATTTTTTGTTTAGTCAGTTCATTGTTGTTACTCCCAAAAATAAAAAAGAGACTAAAACTAATTGGTATAGAAATTACAAAAAACCAAAATAAAGGTTTTGTTAGCGGATGCCAAACAATACTTTTAGGAAGTTTATTTTCTTTTTCGAATTTTCTCCTTTTTTTAACATTAAACCAATGTTTAAAATCTAAATAAAGTTCTAGTATTTCTGCGAGTAAATCAGACACTTACTGTTGTTTCTTTAACCAAACTCTAATGTCTTTTCTTATAGAAACTTCTGGTTTTGGTAACGGAATTGTTTTACCAAATTGCTTACTTCTATTAAATTTAGAAAATGTAACTTTTAGTTGTTTCCATTCTGCAGGATACAATTCTAAAAATTTATTAAACATGTTTTGTTCAGTTGCTTTTTCTTTTAAACTGTCAAATGTTTTCTTAAAAAGTTCTTCTTTATTTATAATCATAATTGGTAAATTTAATTTGTTGTAAATTATTTAGCATTTAGCAAAACATATTTCATAGCTTTTGCTTTTAGCAAACACTCTTCGTACTCTTTTTCTACAATAGATTTTGCCGTTATTGCACCACCAACAGAATAAGAAATGTACTTTTTGTCTTCATTATAAAGAATACTTCTTATAACTACATTAAAATCGAAATCGTTTTCTGGTGTAAAATAACCAATTGTACCAGAGTACAAGCCACGTTTAGTTTCTTCTAAGTTTTCTATAATTTGCATTGCAGAAACTTTAGGTGCTCCAGTCATACTTCCCATAGGAAAAGTACTTCTTAAGGTTTCTATTGGGTGCATGTTTTGGTCAATTTCAGAGACTACTGTAGAAATCATTTGGTGTACTTGTTTAAAAGAATACACTTTACATAATTCTTCTACTTTTACAGAACCTTTTTTTGCAGTTTTAGATAAATCGTTTCTAACTAAATCTACAATCATTACATTTTCTGCGCGTTCTTTCTCATCTCTAGCTAAATCTGTTGCAATTTTAGCATCATCAATAGTACTAATTAGTCTTTTTGCAGTTCCTTTTATTGGTTGAGAAATAATTTTAGAACCTTCTTTTTTAAGATATCTTTCTGGTGAAGCACACAATGCGTATTGATGTTCCATTTTTAAAAAGGAAGCAAAAGGTGGTTCAGAAATTTCATTTAAATGTTGGTAAACTTCAACAGGATTTATGGTTGCATTTTCTGCATAAAATTCTTGACAAAAATTGGCTTCATAAATATCTCCTCTTTTTATATGCTCTAAAACTTTGTTTACTTTCTGATGATATTCATCTTTATGAATTCTCAGTTTTATTTTAATATCATTTTCAACAATATTATTTTTAGAGTTTTTAAAAGCACTAATTTCTTCAAAATCGCTTTCAATTTCATCATCTACCATTTTTAAATAATGAAATTCTATATTTTTACCTTTAATAAAAACTAGTTTTTGAGGTTGAAAAAAGTATAAATCTGCAAAGTCTAAACTGTCAAAATTATTAGAAGAAAGATGTTCGACATCATTTTTAACATCATAAGAAATGTAACCAAAAATATAATCTTTAGTTATAGTTTGGTATTCTTTTAGTTTGTCGAAAGCATTTGTATAATCTGTTTTAATTGCTGTAAATTCTTCTACAGCTAAAGCACTATCGAAACTAGAATATTGTTGATTATAATTGTTAGAATCTAACCAAAGTGCAGTTTCAAATTGCTGAGACCAAAACAATAAATTTTGTTTAAAATCTTTAATATTTTCAATAGAAAAAGTGCGAATAGTTCTCTGTGTCATTACCGCAAAAATACAAATCTTATTTTTTTAAAACAGTGTAAGTCTCTATTTGTTTATTTCAGAAGTTTAATAATTTCTTTAGTTTAAAATGTTTTTCCGAATGTAAATTGAATTGGTATTGCAACACCAGAATTTTCAGTAAAAATATTTCCGTTAGAATAATGCATAATTCTAAATTCTGCATTGTAATCTCGTTTTTTTCCGAAGAAAAAACCTAAACCCATAGTATCTTGATAGGTTATTTTAGGACCTGTATTTAATTTATCTAAATTGCTTTTTGTTAAATATGTTGGTCCAATTAAAGAGTAATTTGTATACATATCAAATCCTTTTCTGCGCATTAAATAAAAACGCATAGTAGGAAAAATAGAGAAAGCTAAAACATTTTCTTTAGTTGCTTCTGTTTGAAAAGCAGTAATACTAACTCCCCAATCTAAAGAGAAAATTTTTTCTGTTCTAAACACCAATTTTTGATAGGTTATAGAAAAAGAATGTGCAGCTTTTACTTCTCCTACCCAAAATACTGGAATTCCAAAACTTTCAAAATTTCCTACTTTTAAACTCATTCCAAAAAAACGATTAACACCAAAACCAATTTTACTATTTCCATAACTAACTTGAATCATTTGTTTTGGGAAAAAATGACCATTATTTTCATGTTTTTCTACTTGTTCTTTAGAAAGCTTATTAATGTGATACTCGAAACCAAATGTAACTTGAGAAATAGAAGGTTGATTTTCTTTGGCAGATTTTGGTAAAAAAGTACCATTTAAGTTTAAGCGCCACTTTTTGTTCAGCTTGTAGTTTAAACCAAAACCATATAGTAAACTAGCAAAATGTGTGTCTTTATAAATAATTTTATCATCTATAGAAAAGCCACTTCTGGTAACATTTGCAATACCAGCTTCTGCAAACATAGATAGTTTTTTATTTAGGTTTATGTTTTTTTTAAGAGACAGAGACCAAGCATTTATCCAGACACTTCTATCGTAACCAATATTATTTACATTATTATATTTAAACCAAGCTGCAGGTCTTAATGTACCAAATTGTATAGCCAAATCTGGCAAGATTTTATAACCTAATAACAATCTTCCAGAGAAATAGTTTTTAGAAAAAGTATCTGTTTTGTAGCCATCAATTAGATTGCTATTAGAAAATGGGTAGAAGATTCCTCCAAAATTAATACTGTAATAAGACTTAGATAAAAAGTTAGATGGTTGTGCTTTAGATTCTTTGTTTTCTTGTGAAGAGGATTTTGTAGAAATAAGAAAAATAAAAAATAAAAATAATAGCTTTTTCATCTTATAAAAATAAGAAACTTTCTAAAAACAAAAAGCACCCAATTAATTGGATGCTTTTTACTTATTTATTTTTTAATAATGCTTTTTTTAAGCATTTAACGGTTTACCATCCCAAGCAGCTTTTGCAGCTTCTTTTACAGCTTCAGAATATGTTGGGTGACCATGACAAATTCTTGCTAAATCTTCTGCAGAAGCTCTAAACTCCATTGCAACAGCAGCTTCCATAATTAAATCTGCAACACGTGCACCAACCATGTGAACCCCTAAAATTTCATCTGTATTTTTATCTGCTAAAACTTTTACAAAACCATCTAAATCTCCACTTGCACGAGATCTACCTAAAGCTCTCATAGAAAATTTACCTGCTTTATAAGCAACACCAGCATCTTTTAATTCTTGTTCTGTTTTACCAACAGCAGCAACTTCTGGCCATGTGTAAACAATACCAGGAATTAAATTATAATCTATATGTGGTTTTTCGCCAGCTAAATGTTCTGCAACAACAACACCTTCTTCTTCAGCTTTGTGTGCTAACATTGCGCCCTTTACAACATCTCCAATTGCATAAATGTTAGAAACATTTGTTTGTAAATGCTCGTTAACAGAAACCTGCCCACGTTCATTAACTTCTACACCAACTTTTTCTAAACCTAAACCATCTGTGTATGCTCTTCTACCAACAGCAACTAAACAATAATCTCCAGTAAAAGTAACTTCTTCACCTTTTTTATTGTTTGCTTTTACAGTAACTTCATTACCATTTCTTTCTACAGCAGTAACACCATGGCTAACAGCAAATTTAACACCTTGTTTCTTTAAAACTTTTTGAAGTTCTTTAGAAACATCAGCATCCATTGTTGGTGTAATTTTTGCTGCATATTCTACAACAGTAACATCTGCACCTAAACGTTTGTAAACAGAGCCTAACTCTAAACCAATAACACCACCACCAATTACAACTAAGTGTTTTGGTACTTCTGGTAATTTTAAAGCTTCTGTAGAAGTTATTACTCTTTCTTTATCTAATGTAATAAAAGGTAAAGTAGATGGTTTAGAACCTGTTGCTATAATAATATTTGCTCCTTCTATTATTTCAGAAGAACCATCGTTTTTTGTAACTTTAATATGAGTAGCATCTTCAAAAGAACCCAAACCTTCAAAAACATCAATATTGTTTTTGTCCATTAAGTATTTAATACCACCTGTAGTTGTTTCTACAATTTTAGCTTTTCTATCAACCATTTTTCCAAAATCGAAAGTTGGTTTTTCAACAGATATACCATGCTCTTCAAAATGATTTACTACATCGTAATAATGGTGAGAAGAATCTAATAATGCTTTTGATGGAATACAACCTACGTTAGTACAAGTACCACCTAATGTTGAATATTTTTCTATAATTGCTACTTTTTTACCTAATTGAGAAGCTCTAATTCCAGCAATATATCCTCCAGGACCAGAACCAATTACAATAATATCGTATTTCATAAGTAAGTTTATTTGCGTTTTTTGTAACCTTTTGGTTTAATTTTTAATAATAATTGTCAAAAATACGGATATTTTCATAAAATAAAGTAAGAATTTAGTAGTTTTACGGCATAAAATATTCTTAAAATTAAAAGATGAAAATTCTAAAAAAAATACTTGTTTTTCTATTAGTAGTTCTAGTTGTTGCGCAGTTTTTTGGGCCAGAGAAAAATGATGGAGATTTAGCAACAGTTGAAGCTTTTATTTCAGAAACAAATCCGCCAGAAGATGTTAAGAGAATTCTAGAAACTACATGTTATGATTGTCATTCAGATAAAACTACTTACCCTTGGTATAGCTCTATTACGCCTGTAAATTATTGGTTAGACGAACACGTGAATGATGGTAAGAAACATCTAAATTTTTCTAAATGGAGTACTTATTCTTTAAAGAAAAAAGAACATAAAATGGATGAATTATACGAAGAAGTAGAAAAAGGGGAAATGCCTTTAGATTCTTATACTTGGACGCATGATGAAGCTAATTTATCATCAGAACAAATTGCTGCAGTTGTTGCTTGGGGAAAAAAAGTACAAGCAGATTATAAACAGCAAATGACTGCTAAATAATTGCAGAAAAATACACTTTTAATTATTGGTGCAGTTTGGGTAGAACCCAACTCTTCTGCTGCAGGTAAAAGAATGTTGCAGTTAATTCATCAATTTTTAAAAAGAAATTATGAAATAACTTTTGCTTCACCTTCACAGAAAAATGAAAAAGCAATAGATTTAGTTTCTTTAGGAATAAAAGAAGTTTCTATAGAGTTAAATAGTATTTCTTTTGATGGTTTTATAAAAGAATTGCAACCAAATATTGTAATGTTCGATCGTTTTATGATGGAAGAACAATTTGGTTGGCGAGTTGCAGAAAATTGCCCCAAAGCAATTAGAATTTTAGATACTGAAGATTTACATTGTTTACGTAAAACAAGAGAATTGTGTTTTAAAGATAAGGTAGATTTTTCTATTGAAGAACTTTTAAAACAAGATATTACAAAAAGAGAAATTGCGGCTATTTTAAGAAGTGATTTCTCTTTAATTATTTCCACTTTTGAAATGGAAATATTGCAAAATAATTTTAAAATAGAAGATACTCTCTTAATGTATTTGCCTTTTCTTTTTGATGAAATTGATTCTCTTCAAATAGAAAAATGGAAATCTGTTGAAGAAAGAGAGCATTTTGTTTTTATTGGAAATTTCTTTCATAAACCAAACGTAGATGCCGTTTTAACCTTAAAAAAACAAATTTGGCCTAAAGTTAGAAAACAACTTCCTAAAGCAGAAATTCATATCTATGGCGCTTATATTAATCAGCAAATAGAACAGTTACATAATAAAAAAGAAGGTTTTATTGTAAAGGGTTTTGCGGAAAACTCTGGTATTGTTGTAGAGAATGCTAAAGTGGTTTTGGCTCCTTTAAATTTTGGTGCAGGTATAAAAGGAAAATTGACAGAAGCAATGCTTTGTGGAACGCCAAGTATAACCACTTCTATTGGAGCAGAAGGTATGTCTAATAAACTCCCTTGGAATGGTTTTGTGGAAGATGATTATTCTGAATTTGCAAA
>CAXBIR010000041.1:0-26427 GCA_963975825.1 uncultured Polaribacter sp. | reverse complement strand
TTAGCATTGCATCTCCTGAGAGAATTCCTGTATTAACACCCCACTTTTCATGAACTGTTGCTTTACCTCTTCTTAAAGGCGCATCATCCATAATATCATCATGCACTAAGGTAAAGTTATGAAAAACCTCTACCGCTAAAGCTGCTGGTAATGCTTTTTTATAATCATCAGAAAAAATATCTGAAGCCATTAAAGTTAACACTGGTCTAATTCTTTTTCCTCCTAGTTGTAGAATATAATCTATTGGTTCATATAAGTTTTTAGGCTCCTGAATCCATTTTTTTGATTCTAAATAAGAAAGAAATTCCTTTTGATAATTTAAAATGTCCAAATCTGTAATTTTTTGTAAAAATAATGTAAAGAATTTCTTCTTGTAGTATCTAATGTTAAAAAATAATTAAAACTTTGGAAACTATTTTTGTTTCTAAAGTTTCCTTTTGTACATTTGCACTCATATTATGAGAGAAAAAATATTAGAAAAATCGAATGAACTCTTTTTAAACTTAGGTTTTAAAAGCGTTACTATGGATGAGATTGCAAGCTCTTTAGGTGTTTCTAAAAAGACTATTTACAAGTATTTTAAAAATAAAACAGAACTTGTAGATGCAGTTACATTACAGATGTTTAATACAATTTGTTGTGGTATAGATGGTATTTGTGAATTAAACTTAAATCCTATCGACGAGCTTTTTTCAATTAAAAGGTTAGTTATGGCAAATTTAAAAGACGAAAAATCTTCACCTCAATATCAACTTCAAAAATATTACCCTAAAATTTATGCATCTTTAAAGCAGAAACAGTTTCATATTATGCAAGACTGTGTAATTAATAATTTAAAAAAAGGGATAGAAACTAATATATATAGACAAAATATAGATTTAGAGTTTATTTCTAGAATCTATTTTATTGGACTATTAGGTATTAAAGATAAAGATCTATTTCCATTAAATAATTATTCTATGAACACTCTAATGAATTATTATTTAGAATATCATTTACGAGGAATTTGTACCGAAAAAGGAACACAGCAACTAGAAGAACAACTAAACCAGAAATAAAAGAAACATGAAAAAATTAATATTGGTATGTATAACTACCTGTTTTTTCTTGACAACAAATGCTCAGGAAAAAATACAGAAACTATCTCTACAAGAAGCTATAAATTTTGCTTTAGAGAATAGTTACAACACTAAAATATCGCAAAATGATATTCTTTCTGCTCAGAAAAAAGTTTGGGAAACCACAACTATTGGGCTTCCTCAAATAGACGGAAAAGTAGATTATCAAAATTTTATAAAGCAACCTATTACTCTTGCAGATTTTGACCAAGATGGTACAAATGAAGAATTTGTATTTGGTACAAAGCAAAACATGAATGCAAGCGTAACCTTAAAACAACTATTATTTGATGGTTCTTATTTAGTTGGTTTACAAGCTTCAAAAACATTTTTAAAAATTTCTGAACAAGCTAATAAGAAAACAGAAATGTTAACTAAAGAAGCTGTTATTAATGCTTATGGAAATGTTTTAGTTACAGAAAACAGCATAACAATCTTAGAAAGTAACATTAAAATTCTTCAAAAAAACTATAATGATGCTAAGAAAATTTATGAAAACGGTTTAAATGAAGAAGAAGATGTAGAGCAGTTAGAAATTACATTAGGTAATTTAAAAAACCAATTAAATAGTGTAATAAGAATGAAAGAAATTGGTTATCAAATGCTAAATCTTTCTTTAGGTAACGCTATTGAAACTAAATTAATTCTTACAGACTCTTTAGATTCTTTAGCAGAAGAAAATATTAGTTTATCTTTAATTACAGAAACATTTAACGTTAACAATCATATAGATTTTAAAATTTCTGAAAACGATAGAGAAACTAAAAGATTAATGATGCGTTTAGAACAAAGTAAAGCTTTACCAACATTAAGCGCTTTTATAAACTATGGTGCACAAGCAAACTCAGATTCTTTTAGTTTTTTAAATAGCAACCAACGTTGGTTTGATTCTTCTCTTTTAGGTGTAAGTTTAAATGTGCCAATTTTTAGTAGTTTTGGTAGAAAAGCAAAAACTACACAAGCAAAAATAGCTTTAGAAAATGCAGATATAAAGTTAGAAGAAACAAAACAAAGACTTTCTTTAGAAGCACAAAAAGCAAAAAACGATTATCAAATTAGTATAGATAATTACCAAACTTCTAAGAAAAACGTTGGTTTAGCAGAAAGAATAGAAAAGAAACAACGTATTAAATTTTTTGAAGGTATTTCTTCTAGTTTCGATTTATTACAAGCACAAAACCAATTATATACGCAACAACAAAACTACATACAATCTATGTTAAATGTTATTGCCAGTAAAGCAACATTAGAAAACGCATTAAACTTACCAATCAAATAATTACCTATCATGAAAAACATATATTTAGTACTCTTAACTACGCTTATTTTAGCTTCTTGTGGAAACAAAAAAGAAGTTTCTGTAGATGATGTTTTAGCAACCAATGATTTAGCACAAATAAAATCTAAAAAAGCAGAAATAGACGCAAAACAACAAGCATTATCTGTTGATTTAAAAAAGTTAAACGACAAGTTAGACGATTTAAATGAAGATAAAAACACTCCTTTAATAACAACTTTTAAAGTAAAAGAAGAAGTTTTTACTCATTTTATAGAATTACAAGGTAACGTACAAACAAAACAAAACGTTTTAATTTACCCAGAAATGCCTGGTATTTTACAAAGTGTATATGTAAAAGAAGGTCAAAAAGTTTCTAAAGGGCAAGTTTTAGCTAAAATCGATGATGGAGGATTGTCTCAGCAATTAGCACAATTAAACACAAATGCACAATTAGCAAAAACAACTTTCGAGCGTCAGAAAAGGTTATGGGACCAGAAAATTGGATCAGAAATTCAGTTTTTACAAGCAAAAACTTCTTACGAAGCGCAACAAAGTGCTGTTAATCAATTAAAAAGTCAGCTAGGAAAAGCAACTATTAGAGCTCCTTTTTCTGGAATTATAGATGATGTTTTTAAAGAAAAAGGAACTGTAATTGCTCCTGGTCAAGGTTCAGAAATTTTTAGAATTGTAAACCTTTCTAACATGTATATAGAAACAGAGGTACCAGAAACGTATATAGGTAGTATTACAGAAAATAAAACTGTAGAAGTTAATTTTCCTGTTTTAGGAGAAACAGTAAATTCTAAAATTAGACAAGTTGGTAATTTTATAAACCCAAATAACAGATCTTTTAAAATTGAAATTGGTGTACCAAACCTAAAAGGAAAAGTAAAACCTAACTTAACTGCAAGATTAAAATTAAACGATTACACAAACGCAACAGCAATCTTAATACCACAAAGTATTATTTCTGAAAACGCAAAAGGAGAACAGTTTATTTACATCGTAAAAGACAAGAAAGAAAACAATGAAGCTATAGCTGAAAGACTAATTATTGAAACAGGAAAAACACAAGGAGATTTTATTGAAGTAACTAAATATCTTGCTGCAGATGCTGAAATAATTATGGAAGGTGCTAGAAGTGTAAATAGCGGACAAGTTGTAAAAGTTATTAATAAATAGTAGAAAAAATGGCTAAAGAAAACAAACAAGTAGATAAAGAATTTAAACTTTCTTCTTGGGCAATTAATAACAAGACTACTATTTATGTCTTAATGTTTTTAATCCTTTATTTAGGAATATCAGCATATTTTACAATGCCTAGAGAAAATTTTCCAGAAATAAACGAAACTAAAATTTATATTAGTTCTGTATACCCTGGTAATACCGCAGAAGATATAGAAAAGTTAATTACAAACCCATTAGAAGACAAGTTAAAATCTGTAAGTAATGTGGTAGAAATTACTTCTACTTCTCAAGAAGATTACTCTATAATAACGGTAGAATTTGATGAGAAAATAGATGTAAATAAAGCAAAACAAAAGGTTAAAGACGAAATAGATCAAGAAACAGCAGGTGAAGATTGGCCAACATTTAACGGCGCAAAAGTAACACCTAATGTTTTTGAACTAAGTATGTCTGAAGAAGTACCAATTCTAAATATTAATATTTCTGGAAACTACCCAGTTTCTAAATTAAAAGAATATGGAGAGTTTTTACAAGATGAAATTGAAGATTTAACCGAAATTAAAAAGGTTGATATTCGTGGTGCACAAGAAAAAGAAGTAGAAGTTGCTGTAGACATTTATAAAATGATGGCTGCAAAAGTTAGTTTTGACGATATTACAAATGCCATAAACAGAGGTAACGTAACGATGTCTGCTGGTAATTTTATTACAAGTCAACAGAGAAGAACAATTAGAATTATTGGTGAAATTGATAAACCTTCAGATTTAGGAGATTTTGTAATAAAATCTGAAAACAACAATCCTATTTATTTAAAAGATGTTGCTGCAATATCTTTTAAAGACAAAGATAAAACTACTTACGCAAGAGAAAACGGTGAAGCTGTTGTAATGCTAGATGTAAAGAAAAGATCTGGAGAAAACATGGTAGCTGCAGCAGAACAAGTAAGTGTAATTGTTGAAAACGCGAAGAAAAATAACTTTCCTCCAGATTTAACAGTAACTATTGCAAATGATCAATCTCCAAAAACAATTGGACAAGTAGATGACTTGGTTAACAATATTATCTTCGGAGTTATTTTAGTTGTAATTGTTTTAATGTTTTTCCTTGGTTTTAAAAATGCAATTTTTGTAGGTTTTGCAATACCAATGTCTATGTTTATGTCTTTAATGATTTTAGGCGCTTTAGGCTATACATTAAATACAATGGTACTTTTTGGTCTAATTATGGGACTTGGTATGCTTGTAGATAACGGTATTGTAGTTGTTGAAAACGTATATCGTTTAATGGACGAAGAAGGAATGAGTAGAATTGAAGCTGCCAAAAAAGGTATTGGAGAAATTGCTTTTCCTATTATAATTTCTACGGCAACAACAGTTGCTGCATTTATTCCTTTAGGTCTCTGGCCAGGAGTTATGGGACAATTTATGGTTATTTTACCAATAACATTATCTGTTGTTTTAGGTTCTTCTTTATTTGTAGCAATTTTCTTTAATTCTGTATTAGTTTCTCAGTTTATGAGTACAGAAGATAAAGATATGCCAATAAAAAACATTATAAAATTAACTAGTATAATGGCAGTTATTGGATTGTTAATTTTCTTTCTAGGAGGAGAATACAATGCCTTAGGAACCTTAATGATTTTTACAGCAATTATGTTGTGGGTTTACAGGTTAATTTTAAGAAAAGGAGCAAATTACTTTCAAAAAAACACGTTAGTAACATTAGAAAACTGGTATGAAAGACAGTTAAAAAGTGCACTTTCTGGTTGGAGACCTTATGTTTTAGTTGTTGGAACCTTTATTCTTTTGTTTGTTGCTTTTGCTGGTTTTGGTTGGTCTATTGGACAACAGAGAACAAAAATTGAATTTTTTCCAGACAACAAACCAAATCAAATTATTGTATATATAGAATATCCTGAAGGAACAGATATTGAGAAAACAAACCAAATTACCAAAGAGATAGAACAAAAGGTATATGGAGTTTTAAATCAAGACATGTATACAGATGGAGATAGAAACTTTATGGTAGAAAGTACTGTTTCTCAAGTTGGAGAAGGCGCAGGAAATCCACAAACAGATGGAGGTTCTTCTGCAGAAATGCCACATAAAGGAAAAATTACTGCTTCTATGCGAGAATATAAGTATAGAAAAGGCGAAGACAGTGAAATTCTAAGACAAAAGGTACAAGCTTCTTTAGTTGGTATTTATCCTGGTGTTTTAATTTCTGTTGAAAAAGATGCAAATGGACCACCTGCAGGAGCTCCAATTAATATTGAATTAAATGGTGAAGATTATGAAGAATTAATTTACACAGCAGAAAGAATGCGAGATTATTTAAACACGCAAAGTATTTCTGGTGTAGATGAATTAAAAATTGACGTGAACAAATCTAAACCAGGAATGCAGGTTTTAGTTGATAGAAAAAAAGCCGGAGAATTAGGTGTTTCTACAGGACAAGTAGGGCAACAATTAAGAGCTTCTATCTTTGGAAACAAAGCTGGTATTTATAAAGAAAATGGTGAAGATTATGATATTTATGTTCGTTTTAATAAAGACGACAGATATAATAAAAGTGCAGTTTTTAATCAGAAAATAACATTTAGAGACCCAGCTTCTGGTAGAATTAAAGAAATACCTGTTTCTGCAGTAGCAACACAAACTAATAGTTCTGGTTTTAGTGCTATAAAACATAAAGATGTAAAAAGAGTTGTAACTGTATATTCTGCATTATCTCCAGGAGAAACAGATGCTGGTGCTGTGGTAGCGAAGATTCAGAATTCTATGAAGAATTTTAAAGATTTGCCTAAAGGGATTAAAATTGATTACACTGGGCAAATTGAAGAACAAAACAAACAAATGACATTTTTAGTTGGTGCATTTTTTACCGGTTTAATGTTAATTTTCTTCATCTTAATTTTCCAATTTAATTCGGTTTCTAAGCCAGGAATTATAATGTTAGCCATCTTTTTAAGTTTTATTGGTGTATTTGGTGGTTTGGTAATTACAGGAGCTCCTTTTGTAATTATGATGACAATGGTTGGTATTATATCTCTTGCAGGAATTGTTGTAAATAACGGTGTTGTACTGCTTGATTATGCAGAATTATTAATAAGCAGAAGAAAGTTACAAGATGGTATTTCTGAAGATGAATACTTACCTTTAGATAGTCTTTACGAAACAGTTGTTAAAGCTGGTAAAGCACGTCTAAGACCTGTATTATTAACAGCAATTACTACTATTTTAGGATTAATACCTTTAGCAATTGGTTTAAACATTAACTTTTTTACATTGTTTAGCGAGTTTGATGCAAACATTTATATGGGTGGAGATAATGTTGTTTTCTGGGGACCTTTAGCAAAAACCGTTATTTATGGTTTATTAATTGCTACCTTCTTAACATTAATTGTAGTTCCTATTTTATTCTTTTTAATAACAAAGTTTAAAATGAGAATAAAAGGACAATTAAAAGCCGATGAACAATCTGCTGAAATGGAAAATCAAATTCAAGAAATAGGATAAAATATAATTATATATTAAAAAGGGTTGAAATTGTAATAATTTCAACCCTTTTTGTATTTTCGAAATAATGTTTGAGAAGAAAAAAAAGTCTTTTACGGTAGATGAAATTAAACGTAAAATAGAAAATTATTGTGTTTACCAAGACAGATGCCACAAAGAAATAGAGCAGAAAATGCGCGATTATAATTTGATTGCTGAAGCTAGAGAAATGATTCTTTTAAGTTTAATGAAAGATAATTTTTTAAACGAAGAACGCTTTTCTAAAAGTTTTGCTCGTGGAAAATTTAGAATAAAAAGCTGGGGAAAACAACGTATAGTTAGAGAATTAAAATTTAGAGATATTTCTGCCTACAATATTAAAACCGCTTTAAAAGAAATTGATGAAGAAGAATATATAGCTACAATTTATAGAATTACAGAAAATAGAAATGCAGTAATTTCTGAACCTAATATTTTTAAAAGGAAGAAAAAATTAATAGATTTCTTGATGAGAAAGGGTTTTGAAAATGAACTTATTTTTAAGGTTGTAAACGAAATTGTTTCTTAGCTTTATATCTGTAAATAGTTACTAAATATTGTTTACCTACAAGCTTAGCCCTGATTGAGTGATATGTTTGAGCTCTTTTTGAGATTGAGTTTCATAAAAAGATATTTTTATGAGGCGCATCTAGCGAAGCGTTAAAAAAAGCGAGTAACGAAAGCAGGAAATAGCTTCTTAAAAAATTATTTATTATACTTTTTTAAGAAAATAGCATCGTTTTTCTTTTTTGCAGCAATTACAGCTTGTACATCATCATTTGGTATGGCAACAGACAAAACATATTGCTTAATTACCCAAGAATTATTTACTTTTTCTAAGACACCAGAACCTCTACAAGTTCCCATCCAAGTATCTATAAGTTCATCAAACCAAACAAAATTTCCAGAATTATTAATATAAACATTGCGTTCTAATGTTTTAAAAGACCAAGCCTTTCCTTTATCAAAATAAGGTTTGCTAAAGCTAGCAAACTGTTCTTTTGTCCAAATTTCTTCTGCTGCAGTACCAATGTAAACAGCATTATTATCCATTTTACCAAAATAACCTTCAAAGTTTGCATCTGATGCTGCTTTATGCCAATCTACTAAAAGCGTGTTTATTTCTTTTTTAACTATTGTTTTATCTGCAGAAGTTATTTTAGATGTTGCGCATGCATAAAAAAAGAAAATACTAGAAATTAAAATAATTGCTTTTCTCATAATTATTATTGTCTTTTATTAGCTCCTTTATCTAAATTATTTTGTTCTATTTGTTTTTCCTTTAGCCTTAAATCTATAGATTTTTTAGAAACACTGTCTATTTTTGTGGAATCTAAACCAATATATTTAACGTCAATTTTAATTTCATTTTCAAAACGAACTTTTGCTAAAATGGTATTTATTTTTGTGTTTAAATCTGAAAACGCAGACATTGTTTTATCTACTTGTTTATTAACTTCTTCTGCTTGTATTGCTCCTATTTCTGTTAAATCTGCTAATCTTAACACTTCATTATTTAAAATATTAATTCTTGCATTTAAAGAAGGCGTATCAAAACTTTTGGGCTTAATACTGTCTTTTAAGTTTTTTACTAAATCTTTTAACTCTATTGCATTACTTAAAGCTTCATTGGGAGAAATTTTTCTAAACTTTACAAAAAAGGAATCAATAGTTTTTAATTCTTTCCAATCTTTAACTTCTTTGTAATAAACTGGTAAAACGTTTTCTGTTGCCTCATGTGCTTTAACCAAACTCATTAATGGTTTTGCTCTTTTTACGTCTTTTTTATCTTGATTCTTTCCACAAGAAACAAGAACAATACTTAATAATAAAAGGGATATATATTTCACAATTCTATTTAAAAGTGTAAAAATACATAAATTAATAGCAGTAATTTAGCTTTTAAGAAAACCGTAACAAAACAGAAAAATAACGCTTAAAATTATTGAATAATTATTCAGTTAAAAGATAATTACGAATACTTAAATTAATTACCTTTGTTTCTGATTTTAATTGAATTTAAGAAATGAGTGAAACCATTTTAGTTTTAGGTGCCAGTGGGCAAATTGGTAACGAACTTACACAAAAGTTACGTTCTGTCTATGGAAACAATAACGTTATTGCTTCTGATATAAGAGAAGGAAATGAAGATTTAATGACTTCTGGACCTTTTGAAATTATTGATGCAACTGATAAAGAAACCATTTTAAAAATGGTGAAAAAATACAATGTTACTCAGGTATACTTATTGGCTGCAATGTTATCTGCAACAGCAGAAAAATTTCCACAAAAAGCTTGGGACTTAAACATGAATTCTCTTCTAGGTGTTTTAGACTTGGCAAAAGACAAACATATAAAACAGGTTTACTGGCCAAGTTCTATAGCTGTTTTTGGGCCAACAACGCCAAAAGAAAATACACCACAAAAAACAATAATGGAGCCTAGTACAGTTTACGGAATTAGTAAACTTTCGGGGGAATTTTGGTGTAATTATTATCATGAAAAATACGGCGTAGATGTAAGAAGTTTGCGTTATCCTGGTATTATTTCTTGGAAAACAAAACCAGGAGGTGGTACAACAGATTATGCAGTAGATATTTATTTTAAAGCTGTAGAAAGTGGTAATTATGAATGTTTTTTATCTGAAAAAACACGCTTACCAATGATGTATATGAATGATGCTGTTGCAGCAACTATTCAACTAATGCAAGCTAAACCAGAAGATGTAAAAATTAGAACTTCTTATAATTTAGCAGCAATAGATTTTTCGCCAGAAGAAATTGCAGAAGAAATTAAAAAGCACATTCCAGATTTTAAAATTTCTTACAAACCAGATTTTAGACAACAAATTGCAGACAGCTGGCCATCTTCTATAGATGATTCTGATGCTAAAAAAGATTGGAATTGGAAGTATAACTTCGACTTGTCTTCTATGACTAAAGAAATGTTGAAGAATATAAAAAGCTAAAATAACAACTTGTAAGTTTTAGATAATTACGCGTCTAAAACTTAAAATTAGTATTTTTATTATGAAAGAAATTATAGAAAACAGCTTAAAAAAAGCCATATCATATACAGATTATAGAGTCTTAGTTAGTAATTTACTAGCCGATGGAAAATCTACAGGACCAGAACAATCTGAAGCTTTAACAAATTACAGTTTGTTAAACGACAGAAGAATGAAACGTTTAGATAAAACCATTAAAATTTCTGAAGAAACTATTCTAGAATTCCAAAAAGTAAAAGAACCACAAACTTGGTTAGTTATAACTGAAGGTTGGTGTGGTGATGCTGCTCAAAATATTCCTGTAATTAATAAAATTGCAGAAACTACAGATAAAATTAATTTAAAAGTAGTTTTAAGAGATGAGAATCTAGAGTTAATGGATTTATTTTTAACAAATGGTGGAAGAAGTATTCCTAAACTAATTGCTTTAGATAAAGATAATAACGTAATAGATTCTTGGGGACCAAGACCAACAGTAGCAACAAAAATGGTAGCAGATTACAAAGCAGAACATGGCGTAATAGATGCAGCGTTTAAACAAGATTTACAAGTTTGGTACAACAAAGACAAAGGTTTAAGTGTACAAGAAGACTTTATAAACATAGCAACAAAAACATCTACAAAAGAGGTTTAACTCTTTTATAAAATAATAAAAAACCGTAAACTGAAATTCAGTTTACGGTTTTTTTATTGGCTATATTTGCACTTTAAATAAAAACCTATGTTTGTAGACTTTAATGAAATACCAGAAGACGCTAAAGTTTGGGTGTATCCTTCTAGCAGAAAATTTTATCCAAATGAAATTGAAGCTATTGAAGAAAAAATAAAAACTTTTGTAGAAAACTGGAAGTCTGATAACGAAGACTTTAAAGCTTCTTACAAGTTCTTACACAACAGGTTTATAGTTTTAACTGCAGATGATGTTGCAACAGCACTTAATAATGTAGATATAGATACTTCTGTTTCTTTTATTTTAAGTCTTCAGCAAGAATATGAAGTAGAACTTTTAGATAGAATGAATGTTTGTTTTAAACAAGGTGAACATGTACAATATAAAGATCTAAAAGACTTTAAAAAACTACTTAAAAACAAAGCTTTAACTGGTAAAACTATTATTTTTGATAATCTAATTACTACAAAACAAGATTTTGAACACAATTGGGAAATACCTATTGAAGAAAGCTGGTATAACCGTTTTTTAAGATAAATATATGAAATACGATTTTATTATTGCTGGTTCTGGTTGTGCAGGTTTAAGTTTACTGTACAAAATATTATTAGAACCAACTTTGCAAAATAAATCTATTTTAATTATTGATAAAGATATAAAAAACACCAACGATAGAACTTGGTGTTATTGGGAAAAAAAACCTGGTTTATTTGAAGAAATTGTACATGCTAAATGGAACACTTTAGAGTTTCTTTCTAACAATTTTGAAGAAAAATTAGCTTTAGGTTCTTATACCTACAAAATGATTCAAGGAATAGATTTCTACAACTTTGTCATCAATTTTGCTAAGAAATTTACCAATGTTACTTTTTTACAAGAAAATATTGTTTCTATTACTTCAAACGAAAACTCTGGAGTTATAACAACTACAAAAAATTCTTATGTAGGAAACCTTATTTTTAACTCTACAAGTTTATTCAACCCCAAAATAACAGCAGAAAACTCTCTTCTACAACATTTTAAAGGTTGGGTTATTAAAACAGAAAAACCGTTTTTTAACACAAAGGTTGGTAGATTAATGGATTTTAGAGTTTCTCAGGAAAATGGAGCAACGTTTATGTATGTTTTACCAACTTCTACAACAGAAGCTTTGGTAGAATATACACTCTTTACTCCTACTCTTTTAGAACAAGAAACTTACAGTTTAGAGTTAAAGAAATACATTAAAGAAGAATTAAAAATTAATGAATATTCTATTTCTCATGAAGAATTTGGAGTTATACCAATGTCGTTAGAAAAGTTTCATAAAAACCCAGAGAAAAATATTATAAATATTGGTACTTCTGGTGGTTTTACAAAAGCAAGCAGTGGGTATACATTTCAGTTTATACAAAAAGATGTTTCTAAAATAGTAGAAAACCTAAAGTTGGGTAACAAATTAAATACTAAATTATCTTTTACAGACAAGTTATATAACTGGTACGACAGAACTTTAATAGACGTTCTTTTATCAAAAAAACTAACTGGTAAAGAAGTATTTACAAAAATATTTAAGAAAAATTCTCCTGAAAAAATATTGGCTTTTTTAGGAAATGAAAGTACACTTTTAGAAGATATTTCTATTATGAAAAGCTTACCATTAATACCATTTTTAACTTCTGGAATAAAGCAGCTATTCAATAAAAAATAAGTTTAAAACAACAAAAAAGGATAGATAATTAAATCTACCCTTTCTTTACAAAATCATAGCCCCTAAGTTATGATTTATACTTTTCTATTGTTTCATTAAGCTCCTCTCTTAAATCATCAAACTTTTCGTTTAACTCTTCTAAATTTTGTTTTACATTTTTAGATGGCTCATCTTTCTCTTTTAACAATGTCATGTATTCTTCCTCAACATCTTCAATATCTTCCATAACTTCTTCGTTTTTTAACCAAGAAGGTATTGTAGATTCTAAACTAGCAATGTTACCTTTTAAGCTTTCTATTTTTTCAGAAGTAATTTCTAAATCTAAGTCTTCAATTTCTCTTAAATCATTATTGGCAGTATTAAACCCATCCCAATTATTAAAAGCTAAAGAACCTGTATTAGTAACCTTATAATTTACAGATTGCCCATCTGCTAGTTGAATTTCCATCGTTTTATATTCCTTATCAGATTTTTTATCACATGAAACAAATAACAAACCTGTAATTGCTAAAACTGTTGTAATTTTTTTAATCGTTTTCATAATATATGTTTTAATTCAAGTCAAAATTACATGAATATAGAAGGGAAAATTGACGCAAATGATCTTAATCTGGACTCTTAAGAAAAGAGTTGCTTTATTATTTAAAAAGCATAAAAAAAGGTAGATTAAATCTACCTTTATAATATATTCTTAGAAAAAATATTATTGATTTTTCTCTAACATTTCATCTAACTTCTTAATCTCTTCATTATACTCTTCAATTGCAGCGTTTATTTTTCCTTTTTTCATTTCTTCGTTAAACTCTTCAATTGCTTCTTCATTAATTTTAGTATATTCTGTAATTGCTTCATCTAATTCTTCTTTCAAATCATCAAATTTTTCAGAAAGTTCTTCTAAATTCTCTTTAATTTCACCTTCAGAAGCATTAGGATCTTCAATTAATTCTAAATATTCTTTTTGCACATCTGCAACATCTTCCATAACCTCTTCTGTCTTTAACCAAGCAGGAATTGTGTTACCTAAATTAGCAATTCTAAAATTCATGTTTTTTACACGTTGTGTAGTTGTTACATAATTAGATTTTCTTATTTCTGCTAATTCTGCATTTACAATGGTATAATCAGACCAATCATCAAAACCAGCAATTCCTTTAGAATCTAAATTATAAACTAACGCAGTACCATCTTTCATCTTATATGTACGTGTTTTAATTTCTTCTTCCTCTTCTTCTAATTTATCGCTAGCGCTATCTACCATTTCAGTTACTTCTTCTTTAACCTCTGTAGTTTTCTTTTTTGTATTGTCACAAGAAACCAACATAAAACTAGAAACTGTTAATGCAGTTGCAAATAATTTAATCGAATTCATTTTTATAGTTTTCATAATATTGTTTTTAGTTCGTTACAAAACTACGTGTATTTAAAAACCAAGCTTAACGCAAATAAAAAACGTTTTAACTCTTATAGAATTTCTATTCTAAATGTATTTTCTCTTATATTTATTGATAAACTAACTATCTTTGACGCTTATCCTTATCACTATTGAAACACTTTTTACAATTTAAAGCCAATATCTCAGAAATAAAACTCCCAAAGAAATTTACATTTCCGTTTTATTATGAACCACACATTTTAGCAAAAATTGCAACTACAGAATTGCAAGATTATTTAGAATCACAAACAGATTTTAAACATAATTTTGGATTGGATAATACTACTAATGAACTTGCTGTTGGAAAAATGTTTGGAGTTCTAATTGTAAAAAACAAACAAAATGAAATTGGGTATTTAGCAGCTTTTTCAGGAAAATTAGCAGATAAAAGTTTACCTAATAAATTTGTTCCGCCAGTTTTTAACATGAGAACTGAAGGTAGTTTTTATATAAAAGGTGAATTAGAAATTGATGCAATTAATGCAGAATTAGGAAAATTAAAAGAAGACAAAAACTATCTAAATCTAAAAGAAGCAGTTAAAAAAGCCACGAAAGAAATTGAAGATGATTTGGCTTTTCAAAGAAAAAGAATGAAGCTTTTTAAAAATAACAGAAAAGCTCAAAAGAGAAATGCCGTTTCAACTTTAAACGAACAAGAATTTATAGAATTGACAAAAAAACTAACGCAAGAAAGTTATAATAATCAATTTTTTATGAAGGAATTACAAGAATATTATCAAGATAAATTAGAAAAGATAAGTAAAGAGTTTTTAGTTATTGAAGATCGAATTGCTTCGCTAAAAAAAGAACGAAGAGATAAATCTAATTATTTACAGCAAACATTATTTAGTAAATATGCTTTTTTAAATAAACAAAAAGAATTAGAAAACTTACTAGATATATTTAATGACCCTGCAATAAAACCACCTGCAGGCTCTGGTGAATGTTCTGCGCCAAAACTTTTACAATATGCATTTGCAAATGATTTAACCCCAATAACTATGGCAGAATTTTGGTGGGGAATTTCGCCCAACTCTGCTGTAAGACAACATAAAAATTATTATCCTGCTTGCCAAAGTAGATGTAAACCTATTTTAACACACATGTTAAAAGGTTTAGATTTAGAGGATAATTTGTTGTTGGAAAACTTATCTGAAAAACAAGAGTTAGAAATTATTTATGAAGACGATGTTTTAATTGCAGTGAATAAGCCTTCAGAATTTTTATCTGTTCCTGGTAAAGAAATTAAAGATTCTGTTTATTCTAGAATTAAAGAAAAATATCCAGAAGCAACGGGTCCTTTAATTGTACACAGATTAGACATGTCTACTTCTGGTATTTTATTACTTACCAAAACAAAAGAAGCAAATAAAGTATTACAGAGTCAGTTTATAAATAGAACAATAAAAAAACGATATGTTGCTTTATTAGACGGTATTTTATCTGAAGAAAGTGGAAAAATAAAATTGCCTTTGCGTGTAGATTTAGATGACAGACCAAAACAATTGGTAGACTTTACTTACGGAAAACCTGCAGAAACAGATTGGAAAATCATTAATAAAGAAAACGGAAAAACGCGTGTGCATTTTTACCCCATAACTGGCAGAACACATCAATTAAGAGTACATGCTGCTCACAAAAACGGTTTAAATTCTCCAATTATTGGTGATGATTTATATGGGAAAAAAGAAAATAGATTGCATTTACATGCAGAATTTATAGAGTTTCTACATCCATCAACAAACAAAAAAATGAGTTTTACGATTAATCCAGATTTTTAACTTAAAGAGTATTTTCTTTTAAGTTTTCTATAAAACCTTCTACAGAAAGTGCATTATCTACAGAGAAATCTCCAATTTTAGTTCTTCTTAAAGCAGATAAATGTGCGCCAGAATTTAACGCATTTCCATAATCAAAAGCAATAGATCTAATATAAGTTCCTTTACTACAAACAATTCTAAACTCTACTTCTGGTAAGTTTATTTTAGTTATTTCAAACTCAGAAACGGTTACTGTTCTTGCTTTTATTTCTGTAGTTTCTCCCTTTCTAGCTAATTCATACAAGCGTTTTCCATCTTTCTTAATTGCAGAAAAAATAGGTGGTTTTTGTTGAATTTCCCCAATAAATTGTTTGGTTGTTTCTTTTAATAATTCTTCAGAAATATGGTCTGTATTAAAAGTATTGTCTACTTCTGTTTCAAGATCATAGCTTGGTGTTGTTGCACCAACAGTAAATGTACCTGTATATTCTTTAATTTGCCCTTGATAGGTGTCTATTTGCTTTGTTTGTTTACCTGTACAGATAATTAACAAACCAGTAGCTAAAGGGTCTAGAGTACCTGCATGACCAACTTTAATTTTTTTAATATTAAAACGTTGTCTTATTTCCCAACGTAATTTATTAACCACTTGAAAAGATGTCCAAGTTAATGGCTTGTCAATTAATAAAACTTGTCCGTTTTTATAATCTTCTTCAGTCATTCTTTGCAGAATTTAAAATACTATTAATTAAAAAGAGCGTAACCAATTGCAATACTTCCTACAACTGCACAATAAATTGAAAAGTAAGAAAGTTTACTTTTCTTTACTAAAGAAATCATCCATTTACAAGCTATTAAACCTGCTAAAAAAGCAGCTACAAAACCTGCTATAATAGGAAGCATATCTGAAGATTGAAAATTTAAATCTCCGCTTAAAACATCTTTTCCAATTTTTCCAAAAATTAATGGAACCACCATTAAAAATGAAAACTTAGCTGCTCTTGTTCTATCAATTCCTAATAAAACAGATGTAGAAATTGTAGCACCAGATCTAGAAATACCAGGCAACATTGCTATTGCTTGAGAAATACCAATTAAAACAGCATTTGAAAAAGACACTTTTTTATCTGTGTTTTTTGCTTTATCTGCTAATAATAACAACAAAGCTGTAAGCAAAAGCATACAACCAACTAATAATATTTTTCCTCCAAAGAAAGATTCTAATTCTTTTTCGAAAAGTAAACCTACTGCTACTGCAGGAATCATTGAGATTATAATTTTTAGAGAAAACTTAAATTCTTCATTCCATTTAAATTGAAATAAACCTTTAAATATTTCTAAAATTTCTTTTCTAAAGATAACAATTGTACTTAAAGCTGTTGCAAAATGTAAAACAACTGTAAAAGTTAAACTTTCTTCTGGTACAGAAGTATCGCCTAAAATTGCTTTTGCTAATTCTAAGTGTCCACTAGATGAAACAGGTAAAAACTCTGTTAAACCTTGAATTATACCAAGAATTATGGCTTCTAAAACGTCCATATTTATTTTTTAGGATTTAATAAAATAGCATAAATTTCTATAGCTAACCCAATAATAACTAAAGTTGGTGCTAATCTAATTCTTTGCCAATTATAAATTTCTTCATTAAAAACTTCAGGATTATCACTACCACCACCAGACATAAAAATAAAACCTAATGCAATTACAACAATACCTATCATCATAAAGATGTAGTTCTTTTTACCAAAAATAAATTCTGGTTTTTGAGTATTTTCGTCTTTCATATTTTAATAATAAAGTTCGTCTGTTTGTAAATTTAAAAGGCGTTGTGTTGCAAAAAAGGTACTTAACAAAGTTATAATAAAGGCAGATATTAGAACACCACCAACTAAATAACCAAGTGTTAAATAATCTTTTAACAAACCTAAACTTGGTGCTAAATTATCTAAATAATAAATTACTACACCTAAACCTATTAATGCTAAAACAGCACCAATAAGACCTAATTTTATTCCTTGCCAAATAAAAGGTTTTCTAATAAAACCTTTAGTTGCACCAACCATTTGCATGGTTTTAATATTAAATCTTTTAGAATAAATTGATAATCTAATAGAACTATTAATTAAAATAATTGCCACTAAACCAAAGAAACCGCTTAAAACTAGAAGCCAAAAACTAATTCTTTTAATATTTTTTGTAATTAAATTAATTAACATTTTATCATAAGAAACATCTGCAACAAAAGCATTTTTAAGAAACCTAGTTTCTAATTCTTCCATTTTTTCTGGCGTAACAAAATCTGCTTTTAAGAAAATATCTATTCCGTTTTTTAAAGGATTTTCTCCCAAAAACTTCATAAAATCTTCTCCAATTTCTTTGCTATATTTTTTTGCTGCCTGATTTTTAGAAGTATAAATAATTCTTTTGGTAAAATCTTCTTTTGCTAAAGATGCTTTAAAACTATCTATTTGCTTTTTACTAACGTTATCTTTTAAGAACAAAGTAATAGCTACTTTTTCTTTTACTCTGTTAGAAACCAGATTAGATTTTAAAAGCACTAAACCCAAAACACCAACCATAAACAGTACTAGAGCAATACTAATTACAACAGAAATGTAAGAAGATGCTAGACGTCTTTTTTGATAAGATTCAAACTTTGAAGGCATTTATAATAACTTTTAAAACGCTGGCAAGATAATAATTAGTAAGCAGTTGACAGTAACAGTTAGCAGTATTTTAACTATTCTATTTCTTGGCACAACTCTATTAAAACTCCGTTTGTTGTTTTTGGGTGTAAAAAGGCAACTAATTTATTATCTGCTCCCTTTTTTGGAATCTCATTTAAGACTACAAAACCTTCATTTTTAAGCCTTTCTATTTCTGCTTCTATATCTGTAACTGCAAATGCTATATGATGAATACCTTCTCCTTTTTTAGCTATAAATTTAGCTATTGGGCTCTCTGAATTTGTTGCTTGAAGTAGTTCAATTTTATTAGGCCCACTTTTAAAAAAAGAAGTTTTTACTCCTTCTGAAGCTACTTCTTCCATTTTATAATGTGGTTTCCCAAAAAGAGAAGCAAATAATTCATTAGACTTTTCTATATCTTTTACTGCAATACCAATATGCTCAATTTTTTCCATGTTGTAAAAATAAGAAAAGTGCTTCAATTTAAGTTGAAACACTTTTCTTTATCAAAAATAATTATACACTTTAATTCTCGTAACCAAATACATTGTCGTCTTCAATATTTAATTTATCTACTTGCAGGTAAACATTTTTCATGTTTAAATTTTCTGTATTAAAAAAAACAGCATCTAAATGTAAAGTATCTCCTTCTCTAAAAAGAAAAGTAATTTCTTTACCACAAGATTTAACAGCATGTAAACTGGGTGTTATTTTAGTTATTTCTGCTTTTTCTTCTTGCTTTTCATCATTAATTACCAACCTTAATTCAGATTTAATTTCTTTATAAAAAGTATCTAACGAGTTTTGTTGAAATCCCCAAGATATTTTATAAATACCATAAACAGGTATCGTTAGTTTTTCTCCATCCCAAAAAGACTTAAAACTATTAGCTTCTTTTTTAGAATAAAAATTCACAATTCCACTTGTAATTAGTTCCTTTAATTCTACATTTAAAGTATAACTATTAGTGTTTTTTACAGGTCTTTCTAATGTATTTACATTCATAAACTTATATTTTCTTCTACAAAACTATGTAAAAGAAAAAGTTACTGTAAGAGGAAAAACACCTTACTTTAAAATCTATGTTAATTATGGTTTAGCGTTTATAAAAATGTTGTCTAATTCATAAGTACCATCAAAATTAATATTCCCACTTCCTGTATATTTAAAAGCAATAAAAGCTGTACCAGAATAGCTAGACAAATTTATATATGTAGAATGTACCCAATTTTTAAAACCTTCTCCGTTAGATACAATTTTTGCAGGTAAAACGCTCCAAGTTGCTGCAGATATATTAGCTTCTAAACCATCCCAATTTGTAGAAATTAATACTTCTAAATTACTTCCATTTGCAAAACTATTAGAAGTCTCAAAAGACAAAAACTCTTCTGTGGTAGTATCTAGATTTACACCTTTAGTAATTAACCAAGTAATTGTACTTGCGTCATCTGAGTTTTTAGAACCTATTCTTGCAGCCTTGCTTTGCGAATAGGTATCTGTATAAGATCTCCAAGATTTTGTGCCAACTTCTCTGTAATTTAACCAATCTGTTACGTTTATGTCTCCAGAAGAAATGTCAAAATTTTCTTCTAGTAAAATTGTTGGATAATCTCTTTCAGATTGTGTTGTACATCTTTCATTAAACATCATAACATCTTCAGTATCATTTAAAACTAAGACTAAAAAACTACCATTATAATCTTTAGAAACCACTGCATTTATACTTCCTCCTCCTGTTGGTAAAGCTTCATTTGCGAAACTAGCAAATGAACTTGTTTCTAACAACAAATTTGCATAACCTAATGTTTGGCAAGTTTGTATTTTGCGTTGTGTATCAAAATCTTCTGTAGGATCTACATATGCTTTTCCTGATAATTCTTCTGGAAAAATTACATTTTCAACTACTATAAATGTTCCAATATCTGCATCATTTAAAGCTGCTAATGAAACTTGTTTAGGTACAATTGTTTCTATTTTCTCTGATCTAAAAAAGTGAATATTCATTTGATTTAAAGAAACACTTTCTATCTCTGTTTCACTAGTTGCACTAATTTTTCCACCAATTGTTATAATGCCATCCCCAGAATTTGTTTCACCTACATATAGGTTTTTAAGCCTTATGTAAACCTCTCTTCCGAAGTTAAATTTATTATAAGTATTAGTTAGGTTAATAGCTACTTTTATTCCAGCAGAAGGATTTTCTGGCGCATCTTGCAGATAGAATTCTCTAAAATAATTGCCTTTTGCATCCGAAGAAATAACATAGCCTTTAATAACAATATCTGATGCTATTTTGGTTGGAGTATTACCTGAAATATATAAACTTTTTAAATCTTTTATAGACTTTAATTCTATTTGATTATTTTGAATACTATCTAATATTTCTTCTAGTTTTAAATTTTCTTCGACGCCTAAGTTTTCTGGAACTGTAAAACTATTATCTTCTAAACAAGCTGTAAATAACAGACTAATTATAAGAATTACTATTAAATTAATGGTTTTGTTTCTTTTCATTTTAATTTCTTTTTTAAAAACTTATGTTTGCATTTATAAAGTAAGTTGTACCTCTACCATACCAATATTTATTACCAAAAACAGGTTTTTCTAGAGATTTATCTGCTTTTAATTCATTGTAATTTGCATTTCTACCTTGTTCAAATCCGCCAGATTTATAGGCTGTATTAAATAAATTATTTACAGTTGCAAACAAACTGATATAATAACCATCAATTTTCCAAGACTTTCCACCAACTAGGTTTACTACTTTATAATCGTTAAATTTTTCTTGTTGCAATAGTTCTCTCGCAATTTCTACATCGTAATTAGAGAATGTTAAACCATCATTATCTGTATAAAAATTATTAGATCTGGTTAAAGGAGCAATATCTATATAAGTATTTGTAAAGAAATTTGTAGTTGCACCAATCCACCAATAATCTGGATCTCTATATTCAAAACCAACTGAATATGCATTCTGTGGACCTGCAGCAATCTTATAATTTTTTAAATTTGAAGTATAATTACCTGAACGTCCGTTTTTATCAAAAATACCATCGTTTGTTACGTCTGAAGTTAAATATAAATTTGGGTTATTTCCATAAGTAAAATTACCAATTGCTGCTGCACCTTTCAACTTTATTGTTGGCGTAACTTGTGCTTCTAAACCTAACTCTAAACCAAGTTGTTTCTTTTCTATTCCTGATAAAATTTCTTGTACAAAAGCAGTATTATCTCCACCAATACCATCTGCAAAGTAGAAAGAAATTTCTGTTGCGTCTTTAATAGAAGTATAATAAGCAGTTACTCTAGAAGTAATTATTGGGCTTCTTCTAATATAACTTAAGTCTGCAGAAATTACTTTTTCGCTCTGTAAATTATCAACTACATTATTGTTTTCTCTAGAATTAGAAAAAGAATTTCTTATGGTTGGCGCTTGTGTTAGAAAGCCAATATTGGCATCAATTAAATTACGCCCGTTAATTTTATAAGTACCTCCAGCTTTTACACCAAAATTTGTAAAACTTAATTTTTCTGACTCTCCTAAAGAGGTATTCTCAAAACGACCATTTTTAAACAAACCTTCTCTTTGGTTTGTAATATTAGAAATGTTTGCCGCTGCATAAAAATCTACTTTATTATATTTAAACTGTGCTTGTAAAAAACCGTTAATTAAATCTGAACTTAAATTAAAATTATATCTAAATTTATCTCCAACACCAACAATTCTGTTTGGGTTTAATAAATCATTTTGCATTTTAGCTTCTGTATCTGCAAAATTATTAATATCTAAATATCCTTTTCCTCCTAACAAATCTATTACTTCTGCAAAATTATGAGACCTTAAGCGCTTGTACTCTAATTTACCATTTATAGAAATATTGTTGTTTATTTCTGAATTATAAATTGTGTTTATAGTAATTTGTTTATCATCATTTCTATCTTCATATAAAACATAAGCATTGTTTAAATTTGCGTTTGAAGTTGTAATGTTTGCATCAAAAATAGGAAGCCAATCTATTTGACCATTTTTAAGAAAATTTTCTTGTGAAATATACGCATCAGAAAAATTATTATCTCTTAAAAAATAGCTTGGTAATTTTTGATAGTAAGTAGGACTTGGATTTGAACCTCCATTAAAATCTAAACGAGTATTTGCAATTTTACCAAACTGATAAGAAACATTTGTTTGTAATGTTGTGTTTTCTGAAATCTTATAATAATGACTTAACATTAAAATAGGTTCTATTACTTCTTTAATTCTAGAATTCTTCTTAGTTCCGCCTAAACTTCCCCAATATTCATTGTACTTAATACCTTTTAAATCGAAAACTTCTTGTGTGTTTGGCGATGATTTACCCCTTCTATTTGGTGTAAAAATTCCTGTAAAATTAATACTATGTTTTTTATTAATTTTCTTTTCTATAGCTGTAAATACAGAATATGAATTGTAAGAAGTAGCATCATTAAAACCTTCTTTACCAGTTCTTCTACTTCCAGAAAATGTCATAGACCAACCATTTTCTATAATTCCAGTTGCATGAGTTGCCATGACTCTATGCTCGTAACTTCTATTTGAAGAGGAGTAAGAAATTCTTGTTCCTGGTCTTTGTTCCGAAGCTCTAGTATTCATATTTGTAGAACCTAAAACGCCACCAAAAGTATAATTAGAAGGAGCTAAACCGTTACTAAATTCCTGATTTCTTAAAACATCATTTAAACCTCCCCAATTACTCCATTGCGCTCTACCATCATAGATTTTGTTCATTTCAATTCCGTTAATAAGAACTTTACCATTACCAGAATCTAAACCTTTTACTCTAAAAAAGGATGAACTAAACTCAAAAGCAGCAGTTCTTAAGAAAATATCTTTAGAAGCTTGTAAAAGGCCAGAAATATTATCTGCAGCGCTTTCATCATTATTTAATTCATCATCTGTAATTGTAATAATGCTTAAATCTTGCTCTTCTGTAAAATCTTCAAAAAATAGAATTGTTCCTAAATTAATTGAATTTCCAGTAAGTTCAACAGGAAAATTTTGAGTTTCAAATCCATTAAATTTAATTTCTAAAATGTAGTTTCCATTCTCAATATTTTCAATCTTAAAAACACCATTAATATCTGTTTTAGAAGTAATAATTGTATTTTTAACACTAATTAAAACATTAGATATTGGTTTCTCAGAATTGCTATTTACCACAACTCCTTTAATAATATTTTGAGAATAATTTGTTGCATAGCACAACAGAAACAGAACTATTAGTACAATAGTTTTATTCATAACTTTTTCATTTTCAATTTTATAGCGAAGTAAATCTACAAATTTTTTATCAAAAAAAGTATTACGTTAAAATATTTTATTTTTTAAGATACATTTTCTTCTGTAAGTTTGTAAAGAAAAAAAGCTGAAAAATGAAGAGAAAAATCTACCTATTACTAATATTATTATTTTGTTTAAATTCTGTTTTTTGTCAGAAAAATGAAAAGAAATATACCATTAGAACCATCGCTTTTTACAATTTAGAAAACCTTTTTGATACTATAAATGATGTTTCTATTAATGATGAAGCAAGTCCAATGATGGAATTAAAATCTAACCGATCTAAAGTCTATTGGGATAAAATTGATAAACTAGCAAGTACAATTGCGCAAATAGGCTTAGATAAAACAAAAACAAGTCCTGCAATTATTGGTGTTTCTGAAGTAGAAAATTTAAGTGTTTTAGAAGATCTAATAAAATCTAAGCACTTAATTAAGAAAAATTACGGAATTATACATTACGATTCTCCTGATAAAAGAGGAATTGATGTAGCATTATTATATCAAAAAAGATATTTTAAACCAATATATCACGAAGCATTTAACCCCAATATTTACAGAGAAAATAGAAAAGTATTTACAAGAGATCAATTATTAGTTTCTGGTTATTTAGACGATGAAGAAATTCATATAATTGTAAATCATTGGCCCTCTAGAAGTGGTGGCGAAGCAAAAAGCAGACCTTTACGTGAAAAAGCTGCATTTCAAAATTTAAAAATTTTTAAAAAAATAAGAGAAAAAGATTCTAATGCTAAAATTTTAACGATGGGAGATTTTAATGACGACCCCATAAATTCTAGCTTTAAAAAAGTTTTAAAAACTAAAAGGAAAAAGAAAAATGTAGGTGAAAACGATATTTACAATCCGTATGAAGATTTACACAGAAGAGGATTTAATACTTTGGCTTACAGAGACAATTTAAATCTTTTTGATATGATTTTAATTTCATCGTCCTTATTAGATAAAGGAAAAAAAGATTTTTCTAGCTACAAAATGTACAAAGCTATGATTTTTAATAAACGTTTTTTAAGTGATAAAAAAGGAAAGTTTAAAGGCTATCCTTTTAGAAGTTTTTCTAATGGCGGTTACACAGGTGGCTACTCAGATCATTACCCAGTTTACATGTACTTAATTAAAGAAAAACAATAAATAGAAACTTTTCTAAAAATGAAAAACCCGAAACTTTTAAGTTTCGGGTTTTTTGATAATAAATTATTGCCTTTTTACAATTATAAGGTTAATCTCTAGGAGATTTAAATCTATAATGTAAGTATGTGTAAGCATCTCTAGGTATAATAGTAATCCACTTTTTGTGTTTTAAATACCATTTAAAACGAATAGAATTTACGCCTTTTAATAAATAAGCAGCAATAAAAGGATGCAAGTGTAATTGTATCTTTTTGTTTTTTGGATTAGAAATAAATTTTTCTAAATCTGCTTCAATCTTGTCTAATAAGACAATTGGCGCTTCTACATCTCCATTTTTATTTGGGTTGGCTTCGGTAGTTTTTATACTTAACTCTGGTCTAACCCTTTGTCTAGTAATTTGTACCAAACCAAATTTACTTGGAGGTAATATTTTGTGTTTTGTTCTATCAAAAGCCATTTGCTCTTTCAAGTGCTGGTACAGTTTGTTTCTGTTTTCAGCTTTATGCATGTCAATAAAATCTACAACTATAATTCCTCCCATATCACGCAGTTGTAACTGTCGTGCTACTTCAGTAGCTGAAATTAGGTTTACCTCTAACGCAGTGTCTTCTTGAGAACCTGCTTTATTAGAACGGTTACCGCTATTAACATCAATAACGTGTAAAGCTTCTGTGTGTTCTATAACTAGATACGCACCTTTGCTCATAGAAACTGTTTTACCAAACGATGTTTTTATTTGTCTTTCTATTCCATATTTTTCAAAAATAGGAGTTTCAGATCTGTGCAACTTTACTATTTTTTCCTTTTCAGGATAAATTTCTTGTAGATATTCTTTTATTTCTACTTTCAAAGTTTCATCATTTGTTACAATGCTTGTAAAAGTTTCATTCATAACATCTCTTAAAATAGAAGATGCCCTGTTTAATTCACTTAGAATTTTTGTTGGTGTATTTGTGTTAGGTATACTTTTACACATTTTTTTCCAACGTTCTAATGAGTTTTGCAAATCTTTATCTAGTTCTGCTACCTTTTTTCCTTCGGCAACAGTTCTAAGAATAACGCCAAAACCTTTAGGTTTTATGCTCTTTGCTAATCTTTTTAATCGTTCTTTTTCTTTTGGATCTGCTATTTTTTGTGAAACAGAAACTCTATTAGAAAAAGGAACTAATACCAAAAATCTACCAGCTATAGAAAGCTCTGAACTTAATCTTGGTCCTTTTGTTGAAATTGGTTCTTTTACAATTTGTACTAATAGGTTTTGCCCAGATTTTAGTACACTATTTACACTACCGTCTTTATTAATATCTTCCTCTAATTGGAAGTTTTTTAAAGTGAATTCTTTATACTTACCTGTGCTTACTTTCTTAATGAATGAATTTAATGAATTTACCTGCGCACCTAAATCATGGTAATGTAGAAACCCATCTTTTGGGTAACCAACATTAACAAAGGCTGCATTTAGACCTGTTAATACCTTTCCTATTTTGGCTAAAAAAATATCGCCAACAGAAAATTTATTACCAGTTGTTTCATTATTTAATTCAATAAGTTTTCCATCTCTTAATAAGGCAAAATCAATATCAGATGAATTTGAA